>JAHCBA010000067.1 GCA_019634625.1 Verrucomicrobiia bacterium | reverse complement strand
GCGGGCGAGGTGGTGGAGGATGTTGAGGAGTTTGTGCTTGGCGGAGTCGTCGAGGAGAGGGAGGCGGCCGGCAACGCGGGACATGCAGTGGTACGTCGCGGGGAGGGATGGGTCGGCTTTGATGCGAGGGATTCTCATGAGCGTATGCAAGTACAGGGGAGAGCGAGGTGAGTTGGGCGTGCAGATGGGAATGGACAAGGCGGTGCGGAGTGCTGGTGAAGATGTGCGATGATCTTGAAAAGTCCAAATAAAAAGACTGTCTTGTTATTTTAAATCAATCACAAAGAGTCTGGCCTAATAAAGGAGGGTGGACGGGGAATGGCGGTGGGAACTGTGAGGGGTGGCATGGGACCTCAGAGGGGAGGTCAGGGGATGGCCAGCCACTGGGTGACCATGCCCATGGCCCGGACTTGCTCGCGAAGTCGATGAGCAGTCGCCTGCTGCACGCTGCCATCAGCGAGTCCGACATTGCCGCTGGCCCGATGCATGGCATCGCTCCAGCCGAGCAGGCTGTTGGAGGTCACTTGGTGCCAACCGGACACGACGGGACGGCCGCCGACGGTCAGGTTGCGGTCTCCGGCCAGCAGGGAGTGGGGTCGTGCCTCGTCCACATCCATGCCGAAGAAATAGCTGAGATGCCGTGGCGACAGGTCGTCCCAGCGATTTGCCGGCCGACGCAGGTCGGTGGGACAGGCCAGGGAGGCGGGTCTGCGGATCTGATTCGACAGGCTCAACAGGATGCCAATTGGAAACGGATCCGTTGCTTCGGAATTGGCGGGGCCCGACGCGAGTTGCATGGGATGCCTGTCCTGATGTTCCGAGGCAAAGATGCGAAACGAAAGCCCTATCCCCTTGAGATTGTTCACGCATTGAATCCGGCGCGATAGGTCGCGCGCTCTGAATGGGTTGGGCAGGATGAGGAGGGCCAGCACGCCTGCTATGGTGATCATCACAAGCACCTCGGGGACCGTCACCGCCCGAAGGCGGCGGAGGGTTGGGGTGTTCACGGATCGGTTCGTCCCGGAGGTTGCGGGCGGAGGGAAGGTGAAGGGTGGACTGTGACGCTCGCACCGGGTCGAGCGTCCGCCGTTGAGCTTGGAGTGGGGAGACGAGGCCGGCCGGCTGAAGCCGGGACACCGAACACGTGATGGTCGATTCCCGGCGTTCGGCACCCGGGATCCGTCGCCTGTCCGCTCAAGGACAGCCGCCAAAGAAGGTGAGGTAGGGCTTTTCACGAGCCTCGCGAAGGAGGAGGAGGGCGAGTTCGCGGAGGTGGTAGTCGCCCCACATCGAGCTTTCGCCGTTGGGGACTTTCTGGCCACGGGGGATGGCGTCCCAGCCGTTGGGGCGGTGGTACACGGAATGGAGAAGGAGGCCCTGATGATTGCGGCGGGTCGAGAGGTAGGGTTCCTGGAGCAGGGTCCTGGCGATGGTCAGTCCGGCCTGGGTGTAGCGCGCGGACTGGCCGGCAAGGTCGCGCCGCGCGGATTCGGCGGCGGCGCTGAGACGACCCGAGGTGGGACGCCGGGCGCCCGCGGCGAGGTAACGTCCGAGGCGGAAGAATCCCTGGGCGGCGATGGCGGCGGCGGAGCTGTCCACAGGTTCCCAAGGGTTGAAGGGGTCGGAGGGTTTGGCGAGGTAATTGCCGAGGCGATGGGCGTTGGGGGCACCTGTGTCCCAGAGGGGGACGCCGTCGGCGCAGCAGTGGGCGAGATAGAATTCGGCGGTGGCGACGGCGGCGCGAAGGAAGAGGCCGCAGACAGCCATGGTGCCGGAGGCGTCCCTGGCGAGGCCGCCGGGGGCGAGGCGATCCCAGGGGAGGCCGGCACCGGCTTCGTCGAGTTCGGGGCCGGCGACGGTTTCGAGGAACTCGAGCTGCTCGGCGAAGCCGCAGAGGGCCCAGGCGAGGCCGCGGGTCCAGGTGGAGAAGGGGGAGTAACCCTGCTGGGAATTGGGACAGCGAAAGACGCCGCTGGCGGTGTTGAAGACGGCCTCGTGGGCGGTGCGGCCCCAGACGTCGTAGGCGTCGCGGCCTTCGCCGTAGTAGACGCTGTAGCGGGCGGTGTTGGCGCCGTGCTCGACGAGGCGGCGCAGGAGGGAGATGCGGGCGTCCTGTTCGCCCATGAGGACGTGCCCGAGGCGATGGGCGACGGCCAGCACGCGGAGGGAGCGGACGGTATCGACGAAGAGGGAATGGGGTCCGTTGAAGGAATGGATGAAGCCGGTGCCGTCGGCGAGCCGGGTCCAACGGGCGGCCTGGACGGCGCCGCTGATTTTGAGGGCGAGTTCGTGGAACTCGCGTTCGCGGGGGTTGGCATCGAGACGGCCTTCGCGGTCGAGCCGGAGGAGGTTGCCGTAGGTGGAGACGTTGTTGAAGCCGTGGTCATGGACGCCGGTGTGGGAGACATGGCTGGCCATGCGCTCGACGGTTCCGCGGCGGCCGATCTCGAGGAAGTCGATGTCACCGGTGGCATCGAACTGGAGGAGGGCGGAACCGAACTGGAATCCCTGGGTCCACTCGGTCCAGCCGCGGGTGGTGTAGCGTCCGCCCACGGTGAAGACCGGGGTGCCGTCTTCCGGGCGCCATGCCTTTTCGATGGCACGGATCTTGGCGGCCGAGAGTTCGAAGAGGCGCTCGATGGCGGGGACGAGGTGGCGGGGCGCGAGCTTGGAGTCGATGCGGAGCGGCATGGCGTGCGGTGGAGGGGTTTGGATGGGGTGGGTGAAGTGGATCGGACGGATCGGACGGATCGGACGGATGGGGCGTGTTGGGGAGGGATTGAACCGTGCTCACGCGGCTTCGACGATCTCAAAGCGTTGGGCTGGGGGATTCAGCGGGGAGTCGTGGGATCGGAGCGCAGCCGGGCGCGGAGCTGTTCCACGAGGAGGACAGCCTCGATTTCCTGCCAGGTCGGCGGGCCTTCGGCGTGGGGGTCGCGGTGGGAGGTCCAGCGCGGGCGGAAGACCCAGTCCGCGAGATCCGTCACGCGGTCGAGGGCATTGAGGCGGCGCAGGGATTCGAGGGCGTAATGGGTGTCGCGGGCGTCGCCCACGAGGATGATTCCGGTGCCTGATCGATCGGGGGCGAACCGTCCCGCACCACGATGGAACCGCAGGAGGCCGTCCGTGCAGGCATTGCGGTCGATGGCGTCGAGGGATTGAAGGAGGTCGAGGAGGGCAAGGGCATGAAAGGATTCGCGGATGGGGTTCCAGCCGTGGGTGGCGAACAGGCCGTTCCAGCGTGCTGCATCGAGATCGGGGCGGCGATCGTCCGGGCGTTGGCGCTTCGGCAGAACCTGGTGCGCCGCCAGGGTCGTGGCGACCGCACGGGCGTCCAGCAGATCGAGGCCGTCGAGCCGGTCAAGGAGGAGCGCACGCCAGTACAAGGATTCGGTGTCGAGGACCCGCCAGGATTGGCCCTGAACGGCGAGACTCTCGAGGCCCAGCCGCCGGTGCCGGTATTCGTCCGGCCAGGCGGCGACCGTGGCCCGCACCGATTCGGGCGTGATGCCGTGAGGGGCGAGGTCCGAGGGGCGGATCCAGCCGAAGGCCACTGCCCGGTGGAGTCCCGGGTGTCCGAGGGCGCGATCGACCGCGTCGTGGGGGTTCACCGCTCCGCGGAGCGCGCTGGACAGGAGGTTGCTGTGGACGCGTTGGAGTCCGGCCGACGTCAGCCAGTCTGGGGGTGGCAGGACGACGCCGTCGTGGAGCGCCGAGTAGAACGTGCGCCAGGCGGCGCGGGAGGCGGGATCCCGTTCGAGGGAGAGGGACTCGAGGTGCCTTCGGACGTCGGCGACGGAGGGGACTGGGGCCGCCAGATGGGGCAGGGAGACGGGAGCGCCGGGGCGGGGTGCGGTCCAGAGGCGATGGACCAGCAGCGCCAGGGTCAGGAGGCAGGCGCCCACGAGGAATGCCTGGAAGAGGCGCATGCCGCGGGAGCGGGAGGGCGGGACATGGAACACCTCGGCGGGCGGCGTCTGGCCCAGGGATTGAAGGGCGGCTTCGGGTTGGCCGGCGAGGAACCGGTCGAGGCTGGCTTGAAGGGCGGCGGTGACGGCTCGTTCCCAGGGTTCGGGCGCGGTGTCGGCGGGCGCCTTGAGTTCGAGGAGGGCGATCTGATCGGTGAGGCCCAGGCGGGCTTCCAGGGAACCGTCGGTCCGGAGGGTGACCGTCGAGGCGTCGCGACGGACCACAGGGATGGCGAGGCGCCAGGCCGATTGCACGACGGGGGTCAGGGCGAAGGTGTAGCCATCACGGTGGCGGCGATAGGCGTGGATCAGCCATTCGGTGCCGAGGAGCTGTCCGAAATCCAGAATCTGGCGGTGCGTCAGGGGCCGGGGATGGGGAGGGCAGGTTGGGGTGGGGAGCATGGCTTTCCAATGCCGGAGGAAGAGGTTGTAGTCGAAGCGCAGGGGCCGGGCCTGGATGCCGAAGGCCATGGCGACAAAGAGCACCGCCTGGGCGGCGAAGAACACCTCGGAAGGGACCCGGACCACCGTATGGACCAGCAGGGCAATCCAGAGGGGAAGGCTGGCCAGCACCTGGGCGATCATGGCCGGGTTTCGGTTGATGCGCAGGAGGCGCAGGCTGGCCAGCGAGAGCCCGATGCCGAGCGCCAGCAGGAGGTGCAGGCCGCGGATGGGTTCCAGGAGCGAGACGGGTGCCAGGAAGGCGAGGGCGACGACGGCCAGGATCACCGCGGTGGTGACGAGGGCCGACCGGGCCGAGCGGCGGTGGAGTTCCGCCCGGAAGCCGGAGGGGTCGATGAAGTTGCGGCGTTCCTCGCGGCCCACCCAGGCGGCGAGGCCGATGCCAACCGCGGCAGGCAGGAAGGGAAGGAGGGCGAGGGCGACCGGGGAGGGCAGGAGTTTGGACAGGCCGCCCCCGAGGGCGGCGAGCAGGCCCGCGCCGGCGCCGGTGGAGGGCGCGACCGGGAGGAGCGCCATGATCGCGGGGGCCAGGCTGTGACGGGGTTCGAGACGTTCGAGGGAATGGCGGAGCTGGGCCTCGAGGTGGCGGCGCAGGGCGGCGCGGGCGCGGTGGAGGCGGACTTTGAAGGCGCCTTCGGAGACGCCGATGAGGGCTGCGGCCTCGGAGACGGAGCGGCCTTCGAGGTAGTGGAGGACGAGGCATTCCCGGTGAGCGGATGGAAGATCGGAGAGGGCCTCGCGGAGGGTCTGGGCTGTCACCGGGACATCGTCCGCAGTGCATTCCGGTCCGGGCGCGGCCGCGGGTTGGTCGAGGGCCCATCGTTCGCGGCGGCGGAGTTCGCGTCGGTGACGGAGGCCGAGGTTGATGGCGATGCCGCGGACCATGCGGAGGAGCCAGGCGCCGAAGCGGGCGGGATCGCGGAGCCAGTCGAGGTGTTGGTAGGCGCGGATGAAGGCCTCCTGGGTGGCTTCCTCGGCGAGGGAGGGATCGCCGAGGCGGGACCAGGCGATGGCGTAGGCGCGGCGTTCGTAGCGCTCGATCAATTCGCGGTAGCGTTCGGCGTCGCCGCTGCGGATGGCGGCGATGGCTTCGGGGTCCGGGGTGGGCGGGAGAACCGCCGGCGTTGCAGTCATGGACATCGTGCAGGGAATGTCACCGCGGGCGGGGCGAGGTTACAGGGAGGTGGGGAGTGTTCCGAGACTTGCCGGGGGAAAGGGCGGGCCACTACCTTGCGGGTCTTTCGCAAACGAACCCTGAACGACCCATGTCCAGCCCGATCCAGAGCCGCCGTTACGAGGAACTCTCCGTGCATGTCCATCCGGACCAGCAGTCGATGTCGGAGGCGGTGGCGGGCGAGGTGCGGCAGTACCTGATCGAGGTGCTGGCGCGGCAGGGGGAGGCGACGGCGATTCTGGCGACCGGGAACTCGCAGATCCAGTTTCTGGCGCGGTTGGTGGCGCTGGGGGGGGTGGACTGGTCACGGGTGACGTTGTTTCACATGGACGAGTACCTGGGGATTTCGGCGGATCACCCGGCGAGTTTCCGGAGGTACCTCCGGGAGCGGGTGGAGCAGTTGGTGAATCCGCGGGCGTTTCATTATCTCGACGGGGACTGTGCGCAGCCGCTGGACGAGATCGAGCGGTACACGCAGTTGCTGCGGGCGCAGCCGGTGGATCTGTGCTGCCTGGGGATTGGGGAGAACGGGCACATCGCGTTCAACGACCCGCCGGTGGCGCGGTTCGACGATCCGCACTGGGTGAAGCTCGTGAAGCTCGATGACGCCTGCAAGATGCAGCAGGTGAAGGAGGGTCATTTTCCGTCGCTCGAGGCGGTGCCGCCGTATGCGTTTACGCTGACGATTCCGGCGCTGTGCTCGGCGCGGAAGATGATGTGTGTGGCGCCCGAATCGCGGAAGGCGGTCGCGGTGCGCGATGCGTTGCAGGGTCCGGTGGCCACGGCGTGTCCGGCGTCGTTTTTGCGTCGCCAGGCGCAATGCACGCTGTTTCTGGACGCGGATTCGGCGGCGTTGCTGGACGGGGCGGGGCGGTAGAGGGCAGAGGGCGCGCGTTGACGGCAAGGGCGTCGCCAACGGGGCGGCCCGGGGATAGGGTTGCGGGGTGAAGGCATTGCGATTGATGGTGCAGGGACGGCCTGGCGAGTGGAGCGTGGGCGAGGTGCCCGACCCGGTGGCCGGAGGGGGGGAGGTGGTGGTGCGGGTGAAGGCCTGCGGATTGAACCGCCTGGACTTGTGGCTGGAGGAAGGGGGGCTGCCGGTGCGGGTGGTGTTGCCCCGGATTCCGGGGGGCGAAGTGGCGGGAACGGTGGAGTCGGTGGGCGAGGGGGTGATGGAGTGGCGGCCGGGGGACCGGGTGGCGGTGCAATCGAATCTGGTGTGTGGCGAGTGCGAGTTCTGCCGGAGGGGGGAGGAATCAATCTGTTTAAAGGGGCAGTTGCTGGGGGTGGATCGGGACGGGGGATTTGCCGGGCTGTGCGGGGTGCCGGCGCGGGCATTGGCGCGGTTACCGGACGGGGTGGCCTTTGAGACTTCGGCGGCGCTGACGCTGGCGGGAAGCACGGCCATGCACATGCTGACGGACCGGGCGCGGGTGGAGTCTGGCCAATGGGTGTTGGTGATGGGGGGGGCGAGCGGGGTGGGTTCGGCGGCGATCCAGATTGCCCGGGGTTTCGGCGGCCGGGTGGTGACGACGGCTTCGACGCCCGAGAAGCGGGCTTTGTGCGAGGCACTGGGGGCGGAGGCGGTGGTGGCGACCGAGGATGACGGATGGCCGGGCGAGGTGCGGCGGATCACGGGCAAACGCGGAGTGGATCTGGTGGTGGAACACGTGGGAGGCAGGGTGTTGGAGCGGGTCTTTGAATGCCTGGCACGGGGTGGGACGGTGGTGACCTGTGGGGCGACGGCTGGACGCGAGGTGACGCTGAACCTGTGGCCGTTCTTTGTGAAGCAGCAGCGGTTGATCGGGAGTTATGGCCGGACGCGCCGGGACTTGGTGGCGACTCTGGATTGGGCGGCGGCGGGACGGTTGAGGGCGGCGATCGACGAGGTGTTGCCGATTGAGCGCGGGCCGGAGGCGTTTGCACGACTGCGGGAGCGCGGGGTGCGGGGAAAGCTGGTGTTGCGTCCGGACTGATCCAGCGGGGTACCTCCCTGGCTGCCATATTGTTGACCTAACAACGGTGGATGAGTTGGTTGCCGTTGAGTTAAAGTCAATATTAAAAAGAATGACATCAATATCGATTGGTAAACAGTAAATTGCCAGGCGTTTTATAAAATCCATCCGTCAACATTACCGAACCTGTCTATTTGTTTTGTGTTTTGAGGGTGGAAGGGGGCTGGGTAGGATCTTGGGATGCGGAGCATGGCGTTTCGATGGTCGGCGGGCGCGGGTTTCCTGGCGGTGGCGCTCGGGGCGTTTGGGGCGCACGGATTGAAGGAACTGCTGGAGAGGCAGGGGACCACGGCAATCTGGGAGACGGCGGTGTTTTACCACCTGATCCACGCCGTGGTGTTGTCGGGCCTGGCGTGGGGGACGCCGTGGCGGCGCGGGGCGTGGATCTGCTTTGCGGCGGGAGTGGTGATTTTTTCAGGGACACTTTATGTGCTGGCGCTGACGGGCATGCGATGGCTGGGGGCGATCACGCCGCTGGGGGGTGTGGGGCTGCTGGCGGGTTGGGCATGGCTGGCGATCGCCGGCTTGGGGCGGCGGGAAGAGGGGGAAGAACGGAGAGGGTCGGGTGGGGACTGATGGGACGGATCGGGCCGATGGGACCGATGGGGCCAGGGGATGGTGGGAAGGACCTTCAGGAGGGGAGGGACTTGTTCTTGGCGCGGGATTCGGCGGCCATGCGGGACTTGTACTGGATGAGTTTGCGGAGGAGATCGGAATCGTGGGTGGCGAGGATCTGGACGGCGAGGAGGCCGGCGTTGCGTCCGGCGCCGATGGCGACGGTGGCGACGGGCACGCCGGCGGGCATCTGGACGATGGAGAGGAGCGAGTCGAGCCCCTGGAGGGAGCGGGTCTGAACCGGCACGCCGATGACGGGCAGGGGAGAATGGCTGGCGAGCATGCCGGGCAGATGAGCGGCTCCTCCGGCACCGGCGATGATGACGCGGAGTCCGCGGGTGTGGGCGGTGCGCCCGTAGCGGGCCATGTCGTCGGGGGTGCGGTGGGCGGAGACGACCCGGGTTTCGAAGGGGATGTTGAACTCCCGGCAGATGGTGGCGGCGGCTTCGAGGGTGGGCCAGTCGGAGTCGCTGCCCATGACAATGCCGACGAGCGGCACGGAACGTTTGGCAGGCATGACGCGAAGACACGATAGCGCCAGGCGGGCGGGGGTGGGAAGTCCGCGGTCCGGTCATATCGGCGGCTTGTCTGGAGACGCGGGGGCCGGGCAGATTGGGCGGATGAGAACACGAAGGCGGGCGGTCATGGTCGGGTTGGTTTGCGTGGCCGGGTTGGCGATGGGTCGGGCGGGGCTGGGGGAGGAGCCGGGATGGGTGTCGGTGTTCGACGGGGCGACGCTGAGCGGGTGGCAGGTCAGTGCGAAGTCGGGCCACAGCCGGGCGAGCGGCAATACGAGCGGGGGCCGGTGGGTTGTCGAGGACGGGGCGATCGTTGGCAGCCAGGATGTGCCGGGGAACGGGGGGATCCTGTTGAGTGAGCGGACCTATGGGGACTTCGAGGTGGTGCTGGAGATGAACAACGATTTCGGGCCGGACAGCGGCCTGTTCCTGCGTAGCACGGAGGACGGGCGGGCATGGCAGGCGATGATCGACTACCACGCGCGAGGGAATCTGATGGGGATCTACGGCGAGGGATTGGGCGGGCGCCCGTCGGTGAGCAACTTCCGGTTTAACGGGGCGGTGGACCGGATCCGGGTGGTGACCAACGCGCCGGTGCCGTTTCCGTTGCTGCCGGAGTCGTGGCCGTATTTCTGGCGGCACGGCCAGTGGAACGAGCTTCGGGCCCGGATCGAGGGAAACCCGCCGCGGATCGCCACCTGGATCAACGGGGTGCGGATCATGGAATGGCAGGAGACGGAGTTGCGTCATCCGGCCCGGGGGGCGATCGGGCTGCAGGTGCATGGGGGTGGGGATCTGACCCGGCAGTTTGTGCGGTACCGGAACATCCGGGTACGGGAGCTGGGGGTGGAGGCCGTGGCGATCGAGGAGCGGTTTCCCATCGGGGTCTGGGTGCCGCTGTTCAACGGGCGGGACCTGACGGGCTGGATCCCGAAGGTCCGGCATCACCCGGCGGGGGTGAATTTCGGGAACACCTTTCGGGTGGAGAACGGGGTGATCCGGGTGGCGTACGACGGGTATGGGGGACGGTTCGAGGAGCGTTTCGGGCATTTGTTTTATGAGCAGCCGTTCGGGCACTACCGGCTGCGGGTCGAGTACCGGTTCGTTGGGGAGCAGCTTCCGGACGGTCCTGGCTGGGCGCGAAGGAACAGCGGGCTGATGCTGCACGGGCAGTCGCCGGAGAGCATGGATGCGGACCAGGACTTTCCGGTGTCGATCGAGGTGCAGCTGCTGGGGGGGCTCGGGTCGGGGCGCCGGACGACGGCGAATCTGTGCACGCCGGGGACGCATGTGGTGATGGAAGGGCGGTTGATCACGCGGCACTGCACGGATTCGACTTCCGAGACGTATCATGGCGACCGGTGGGTGACGGTGGAGGTCGAGGTGCGGGGGAGTCGGAGCATCCGGCATTTTGTGGAAGGGGACCTGGTGCTGGCATACACGGAGCCGCAGTTGGACGAGGGCGACCGGTACGGGGGGCGTCTGGCGAAGGGGCGCCCCGTGTTGTTGAGCGAGGGGACGATCAGCCTGCAGTCGGAGAGTCACCCGGTCGAATTCCGTCGGGTGGAGCTGATGCGCCTGGCGGAGGAGTGAAGGGGGGGTGGCTTGGGGGAGTTCCGGGACACTGCGCCCTGCCGGCATGGAAGGGTGAACTGCACGCTTGTTGTGCGTGGGGGAGGGCTTAGCATGCGATCAATGCGTTGGATCACCGTCTGTCTGGGGGCCTGGCTGTTTGCGACGGCCGGGGTTCGGGCTCAGGTCACGGGGCTTGAGATCAGTGTGTCGCTGGAGGACACGGTGTTCCTGCCGGGGGAGGAAGTGCCGGTGGCGGTGCGGATCACGAATCTGGCGGGGCGACCGTTGAGTTTTGGCGAGGGGCCGGACTGGCTGGTGTTTCACGTGGAGACGCGCGGGGGGAATGCGGTCGAGCGACTGGCGCCGACACCGTATCGGGAGCCGTTCATGCTCGAGTCGTCGCAGGCGGGGACACAGTGGTGGAACATCCAACCGCTGTTCGATCTGGACGAGGGGGGGAGCTACGTGGTGTACGCCGAATTGCGGATGCCGGAGTGGGAGCGGCGGGTGTTCAGCCGGGGAGCCACCTTCATTGTGCAGCCGGCGCGCAAGATGTGGGAAGTGACGTTTGGAGTGCCGCCCGAGCCGGGAGTGGAATCGGGTGCGCCGGAGGTGCGGAGGTACGCGTTGCAGTCGGTCACACGGTTGAAGGAGCGGCGGCTGTATGCGCGGGTGACGAATGTGGAGGAGACGCACATCTACCGGGTGGTGTTCCTGGACCGGTTGCTGACCTTTTCGAATCCGGAGCAGCAGCTGGACATTTTGAGCCGGCTGCATGTGCTGTTTCAGACGGGCGGCAACACCTACACCTACTGTGTGGTGGATCCGGATGGGGAACTGGTGATCCGTCAGCGGCATGAGATTCTGCCGGGATCGAGGCCGTTCCTGGCGCGGACGGACGGCGGGAGGGTCGAGGTGCGGGGCGGTCGGCGGTTGCCGGCGCTCACCGACATTCCGCTGCCCGAACCGCCACCGATTACGGTGGGGTTGGCGACGCCACCGCCGGCTGCGGTGACCAATGTGATCGGGGCACCCGAACCGCGGGAGACACGGGCGGAAAGGCGGCGTCGTGAGCGGGAGGAACGGCGGCAGAGTCCGTGACCGCGTGACCGCGGGGCGACGACTCAGCGTTCTTGAGCTGGGGCGGCGGGGGTGGGCCAGGCGTTCCGGAGGAAGCGGATGAAGTTGGCGTGGGCGACGCCCTGGATGTCGTCGGGGGTGTAGCCGCGGGCGGCGAGGCCGTCGAGGAGGCGGGGGAGATCGGCGACGGACCCGACCTCCTGGGGGGTTTGTTCGGTGCCGAAGGCGCCATCGAGGTCCGAGCCGATGCCGACGTGGCGGGCGTTGCCGGCGATCTGGCAGATGTGGTCGAGGTGGTCGAGGGCGTGCTGGAGGGTGAGACCGGCGGTCTGAGGGGTGGACTTCGAGCGTTCCCAGCCGGGAACGAGCATCCAGGCGTCGAGGGCGATGCCGATGACGGCGTCGCGGCGGACCAGTTCGCGGATCATGGCGTCGTCGAGCTGGCGTTGGTGGGGGACGAGGGCGCGGCAGTTGTGGTGGCTGGCCCAGACCGGACCCTGGAAGAGGTCAAGGGCTTGCCGGAAGCAGGCATCGGAGAGGTGGGTGACATCGAGGATGCAACCGAGCCGGTCCATTTCGCGGAGGAGTTCGCGTCCGCCCGGGGGGAAGCCTTCGGTGGTGCCGGTGCCGTTGGCGTAGCGGCCGGGGCCGTAATGGGCGGGGCCGACCACGCGGAGGCCGTAGTTCCAGGCTCGTTCGAGGTGATGGAGGTCGATGAGGGAATCGGCTCCTTCGAGGGAGAGGATGAAACCGATGGGAGCGGGGGCGGCGTTACTGGAAGGGGTGTCGGAGCCGGGTGTTGCGGGCGGGTTCGATCCGTGAGGGGCATCGTCGGACGGGACGGGCGCCGGGTTGTCGAGGCGGGCGAGGAAGGTGTCGAGTGAGTCGCGGCTGGTGATACAGAGCAATTCCCCGGAATCCTCCTGGGTCTGGTACCAGGCGCGTTGGGCCTGGGTCATGGCCCAGGCCTGGGCGGGGGAGGCCCAGCCGGGGACGGGGCTGTAGGCGTGGTGTTCGACCCGGGCGATCTGGGTGGCGACGACGAGGCGCACGCCGCCACGGCGAAGTTCGGGGAAGCAGACGGTGCCATGGCCGCGGTCGGGCCGGTCGCGGAGGTGGGCTTCGCGGGCGCGGATTTCGGCGAGTGGCCGCGTGAGATCGCGATTCCACTCGAGGGCGTTCATGGCGAGGTCGAGGTGGGCGTCGAAGAGGAGCATGGATTGTGGGTTGGGGCGGGGGTCAGGCGAGGGTGCGGAGGATTCGGTCGGCGAGGAGGACGAGGGCGAGGGCGACCAGCGAGGCGGCGGTGACCATGACGGTCCAGGTGCGGAATGTCTGGCCAACGGTGAGGCCGAAGTACTCCTTCACGAACCAGAAGCCGCCGTCGTTGAAGTGGGACAGGGTGAGGGTTCCGGCTCCGAGGGCGACGACGAGGAGTTCCGGGCGGACGTCGGGATGGACGGCGGCCACGGGGGCGACGATGGCGGAGGCCATGGTGATGGCGACGGTGGCCGATCCGACGGCGACGCGGAGGGAGGCTGCGACGACGTAGGCCAGGAGGAGGGGGGAGAGGGCGAGTTGGGCGCCCCAGCCGGCCAGGGCATCGTCCACGCCGGCCACATCGAGCACCCGGCTGAAACCGCCGCCTGCACCGACCACGAGGAAGATGGAAGCTGCGGGACCGACGCAGTCCTCGGTGAACTTCAGGGACTGGTCGCGTGAGAAGCCGCAGCGGGTGCCGAAGGTGTGGAGGGAGAGTAGGACGGCGGCGAGCATGGCGACGAGGGGGGCGCCGGCGAAGGCGGTCCAGGGTCGTGCGGGGTGAGCGGCGGGGAGGAGGAGATCGGCGCCACTGGCGAGGAGCATGAGTCCGACCGGAAGGAGGATGGTGAGGGTTGCGATCGAAGGGGAGGGAGGGCGGGCGGGGGTGGACGTGGGTTGGAGACGGGCGCCGAGGCCGGCGGGGGCGGGGGGGATCCCGCGTTCGAGGAAGCGGGTGAGGAACGGTCCGCAGAGGGCGGCGGTGGGCAGGCCGATGACCGTGGCCCAGAGGATGGTGAGGCCCATGTCGGCCTGGAGCAGGCCGACGGCCACGACCGGGCCCGGGTGTGGCGGGACGAGGGTATGGCAGACGGCCAGCCCGGCGAGGAGGGGCAGCGCCAGCCGGATCATGGGTGTGCCGGTGGTGCGGGCGAGTCCGACGACAACCGGGGCGAGGAGGACGAGGCCCACGGCAAAGAAGACCGGGAAGGCGACGAGGAACGAGGCGAACAGAACGGCCCAGGGAAGCCGTCGGGGTCCCATGCGGCGCACGAGGGTTTCGGCAAGGACCGTGGCGCCGCCGGACTCGGCGAGCATTCGTCCGAGCATGGTGCCGAGTCCGACCACCACGACGATGAGTCCGAGGGTGGCGCCGACACCGTCCTGGAAGGCTCTGGCCACCTCGAGGGGAGGGAGGCCGGCGGCGAGACCGACGCCGAGGGAAGCCACGGCGAGGGCGAGGAAGGCGTGAAGGCGAAGACCGGCGACGAGGCCCACCAGTCCCAGCACCCCGGCGAGGGTCACGAGCAGGAGGCGGGTCTCGGGGCTCATGAGCGGGGTTGGCGGAGGAGAAGAGCGGGGAAGGTGTGGAGGTTGGCTAGAGGGTGAGGCGCCGGGCGCGGGCGGGGATGGCCCATCGTTCGGTGGCCCGGCCGTCACGGATCACCCAGGCTTCGGCGTGGAGGGCGATGGTGGGGCAGACGTGCCAGGGGAGGCCGTAGAGGCAGGCGCCCGGGGGGAGGTCGGTGGCGTCGGGGAGTTCGAGGACCAGATGTTCCTCGTTGTGGGCGACTGGTGTGGCGTTGTCGAGGTTGAGCCAGACCACGCGCGGATGCGGCATCTCGGAGGCGACCGCCTTGTGGCCGAGGTCGAGGCAGAGGCGGCGCGGGGAGGGTCGGCTGACGACGCGGGCGAGCAGCACGGCGGCCGGTTGGAAGTCCATGTCGGGAAGGCCGGCGGCGTAGCCGGCATCCCAGAAGACGCAGGTGCCCGGGCTGCACTCGACGTCGGGGCGGCGGGCGTGGAAGGGGAAGGTGGGCGAACCGCCGGCCACGACGCGGGGGACGGGCAATCCGGCGGCTTCGACGTCGTGGCGGAGTTGGGTGACCGGGGCGAAGGCGGCTTCGCATTGGGCCTGACGCCGGGCGGGATCGGGGTCGTGGAGGTGTCCGTCGTAGGCATGGAGGCCGGCGAAGGCGAGGCCCGGGGTGGACGCGATGGAGCGGGCCAGGGCAAGGGCCTCGGGACCCGGTGCGATGCCGGTGCGGTGTTGTCCGATGTCGAGATCGATGAGGAGTTCGAGATCGCGGCCGGTGGCGAGCGGGGCGAGTTCGGGGAGGACGGCCGGATGATCGACGAGGGTGGCGAAGCGGGTGGCGGGGAAGTGGGTGATCAGGGCGGCGAAGCGGCGGGCATTGGGGCCGACGGGTTGCTGGGCGAGGAGGACGTCGGGGGCGCCGGCCTCGGCGGCCATCTCCGCTTCGGCGATGGTGGCGCACTTGAAGCGGCGGATGCCGAGTTCGATCTGGCGACGGACGAGTTGGGGGATCTTGTGGGTCTTGAGGTGCGGGCAAAGGCGGTCGGGACCGCCGGCCATGGCAATCATGAGGGCGAGGTTGTCCTCGATGCGGTCGGCGTGAAGGAGGAGGGCCGGGGACGGGAGGTCGTCGGCGTTGACCGGGGCGAACCAGGGCATGTCAGGTGAGTTCGAAGACGCCTTCGATTTCGACGGCGATGTTGCCGGGGAGCGGGCCGAGACCGACGGCGCTGCGGGAGCCGATACCGGATTCGGGGCCCCAGATTTCGGCGAAGAGTGCGCTGCAACCGTTGATCACCGAGGGATGATCATAGAAGTCGGGTGCGGAGCTGACCATGCCGAGGAGCTTGATGACCCGGCGGACGCGGTTGAGGGAGCCGAGCTGGTCGCGGAGGGTGGCGAGGATGGCGAGGCCGACCTGGCGGGCGGCGGCGGCGCCTTCCTCGAGGGTGAGGTCGCGTCCGACCACACCGGTGATCAGGGAGCGGTCGGGTTGGAGGGGGCCGTGGCCCGAGACGTAGGCGAGGTTGCCGACGAGGACGAGGGGTTTGTACACGGCCACCGGCCTGGGGGCGGGCGGCAGTTCGAGGCGCAGTTCGAGGAGGCGGGCTTCGGGATCCATGGGTGTGTGGTGGGGGTGGGAATACTCGCGGGCCGGGAGGAGGTCGAGTCTGGAGGCGGGTGGGGGGGACGGATCGGGCGGATACGACGGATCGGACGGATCGGGTGGATCGGGCGGATCGGGTGGCGTAATGCCGCTTGAGGTGGGGGCTGGGGTCTGGCAAGGGAAGCGGCGTGTTCCCTGGAGTGTTACGAGTGGTGGCGGGGTGGATGGCGGCGCTGGGTGCGGCGGGCGTGGCGGGGGAGGCGGCGTTGCCGCTGCGAAGCCACGATGTGGTGGCGCTGGTGGGTGGGGCGACGCTGGTGGCGGCGGACCGGGACGGGGCGCTGGAGACGCTGCTGACGCTGGCGCATGGGGGCAAGGGGGTGCGGTTCCGGAACCTGGCGTGGGAGGGGGACACGGTGTTTGCACGGCCGCGCGAGGTGAACTTTCCGGACACGCTGGAGCAGTTGCGGGCGGTGGAGGCCACGGTGGTATTGGTGCAGTTCGGAGCGATGGAGGCGATGGAGGCGATGGAGGCGACGGACAGTGGGCGGGACTGGGTGGCATTTCGGGAGGCTTACGGGCGGTTGCTCGACGAGGTGCGGGCGCGGGTGCCGCGGACGGTGGTGGTCACGCCGGTGCCGTTCGAGGTGAAGGCTCCGCCCCTGCCGGACCTGGCGGCGCGCAACGACGTGTTGGGTCGATATGCCGCCGTGGCGCGGGATCTGGCGGCGGCGCGGGGGCTGGCGTTGGTGGATGTTTTCGGAGCATGGGCGGGTCGGGCACCGGGCGAGGGATGGACGACGGATGGTCGGGAATTGACGGCGACGGGGCATGAGGCGGTGGCGGCGGCATGGGTGGGGGCGATGGGGGAGGCGGCGTGGGCTGAACGGGCATGGGCGCCGTCGTTTTGGGAGCGGGAGGACATCCGGGCGGTGCGGGAGGCGGTGCGGGCGAAGAACGGGTTGTGGTTCGATGCCTGGCGGCCGATGAACTGGGCGTTTCTGGGCGGGGACCGGGTGGACCAGCCGAGCAGCCGGGATCACCGGGATCCGACGGTGCGCTGGTTCCCGATCGAGATGGCGCGGTACGGTCCGTTGATCATGGAAGCCGAGGCGCGAGTGGCGTCGAGGGTGGCGCAGGTGGGGGAGGAGGCGCGATGAAGAGGATGACGAGAGCGATCGGGAGGGGCTGGGGATATGGGATCGGGGTGTGGCTGGGTTGCGTGGGGATGGCGGGGGCCGGGGATGTCGAAGCGGAACGGGCGTCGTTCCGGGTGCTGGACGGGTTCGAGGTGACGCTTTTCGCGACGGAGGGGGAGGGCGCGGTGAAGCCGATTCAACTGCGGTTCGATCCGGACGGGCGCCTGTGGCTGGTGGGAAGCACGGCGTATCCGCAGGTGGTGCCTGGTGAGCCGGCGGACGACCGGGTGACGGTGTTGGAAGACACGGACGGCGACGGGCGGGCGGACCGGCACACGGTGTTTGCAGGCGGCCTGCAAATTCCGACCGGACTGGAGTGGGGCCACGGTGGCGTGTACGTGGGGGCGGCGACGGAGTTGCTGCACTTTCAGGACACCAACGGGGACGGACGGGCGGACGCGCGGCGGGTGGTGCTGCGGGGGTTCGGGACGGGGGATTCGCACCAGACGCTCAACTCGCTGGCCTGGGGGCCGAGCGGGGAACTGATGTTTTCGCAGGGGCTGCATGTGAATTCGCGGGTCGAGACGCCGTGGGGGGTGGCGGAGCTTCGGCAGGCGGGGGTGTGGCGATACTGGCCACGGAGGGTGAAGCTCGAGGCTTTTTGGAACGGGGCGATGGGGCAGCACAATCCGTTTGGGACGGTGTTCGACCGCTGGGGGCAGCCGCTGATCTTCGCGGGGAACGGGCACGGCATCCACCACCTGACCCCGGCGATGATCGATACCGACCGGTTCCTGCTGCACCCGCCGATCTGGAACCGGGGAAGGAAGTTTGGGGGGGCGGATGTCGTCGAGAACAGCCACTGGCCGGAGGCGAACCAGGGCGAGGTGATCAGCGGCGGATACCTGCACAACTCGGTCGAGCGCTTCCGGTTTTTCGAGGAGGGATCGAGTTTCCGGGTGGAACGGCTGCCGCCCCTGATCGAGACCACCAACGCGGCTTTCCGGATCGTTGATGTGCGGTTCGGTCCGGACGGCGCGCTTTACCTGTGCGACTGGCACAACGCGGTCATCGGGCATTACCAGACGAGTCTGCGTCATCCGGACCGCGACCGGACGCGGGGCCGGATCTGGCGGGTGAGTGCGCGGGGACGACCGACTGTGGCGTGGCAGCCCTTGAGCGGAATGGGGACGGACGCGTTGCTGGACCGGTTGGCCTCGTCGGAGCGGTGGGAAAGGCAGATGGCCCGACGCGTGCTGGAAAGCCGCGGGGTCGAGGAGGTGACGTCGATGTTGACGCGGTGGCTGGCGGCGCCGGTCGGGGGACGGCCGCACGGGGAGACGCTCGATGACCACGGGTGGTTCGAGGTGCTGGGGGTGTGGGCAGGATTCGAGGTGGTGGACACCAGGGCCCTGGATCGCGTGGCGGCTTCAGCGACCCCGGAGGCGAGGGCTTATGCGGCGCGGGTGACGGGGCACTGGGCGACGCGATTGCGGGATCCGTGGGTGCGGCTGGAACGGCTGGTCACCGATCCCCATCCGCGGGTGCGCCTCGAAGCGGTGGTGGCTCTCGGTCAGGTGCCATCGGTGCGGGCGGTGGAAGTGGCGCTGAGGGCCGTCGATCGGGAGATGGACGGGGCCATTGAGTACGCCCTGACCCAGGTGGTGCGGTCCATGGAACGGCATTGGCGTCCGGTGCAGGACCGGGACGAACTGGATTTCGGCGGTGTGGCTGAGCGGCGGTTGGTTTTTGCACGGATCACGGGCGGGGCGGACGCGGCCCGGTACGCGGCGGAGCGGTTGCGGCGGATCGGGGAGGTGGCGCTCGACGAGGATCGGATCGGGGAACTTGCCGGGTTGGTGGCGACGGGTGGGGATGTGTCGCAGTGGCCGGTCCTGCTGGCGCCGCGGAGTTTCATGGTGGGGACCAACTACCTTGGAGTGCGGCACGGGGCGACGTTGGAACGACTCGCGGAATGGAGCGGTGAACGCGGGCTGCGTCCGGATCGCGACGTGGCGTCTGCGTTGGGGGCCCTCCTTGAGAGCCGGGAAGCCGCGGTGGCGGGCGGGACGGCATTGTTGGTGGGAACTTGGGCTCTGGAGTCGCTTCGGGAACGGGTGATGGCGATGGCGGAAGGGATGGAGGTTCCCCTGAGGGTGCGGCAACGGGCGATGGCAGGGGAAGGCCGGTTTGGGGACGACGCGGCCCGTCGGCGGTTGGTGGCGTGGAGTCGGACGGCGGAACCGCGGGAGGCACGGGTGGGCGCAGTGCTGGCGCTGGTGCGATTGGATGCGGCGGCGGCGGCGGAGTCGGCGGCGGCGTTGATGGCGGGGCCGCTCGAACCCGAGTCGGTACGCGAATTGATCGGGCGGTTCACGGCGCGACGCGACGGGGCCTCGGTGCTGGCGGAGGCCCTGACGAGGAAGCATCCGGAGCGGGAGAACGCCGGGCGGGCGCTTGCTGTGTTGGCGGCCAGCGGGCGACGGGATGAGGCGCTGGCTCTGGCCTTGTCGGGGGGGGCCTTGCCAGGAGACGTCGGCGGCCGGGTGGGATCGGAAACGACCTGGCTGGGGGAGGTGCGGACGTTGGGGGATGCGCGTCGGGGAAAGACGATATTCGAACGGGAGGCGCTGGGTTGCGTGGCGTGTCACAGCGTGGGTGGAGGGAGCGGGAAGGTCGGCCCGGATCTGGGGGCGTTGGGAACGTCGCAGACCCTGGAGGCCATCTGGACGGCCATTGTGGACCCGCAACGGGAGGTGAAGGAAGGCTTCGTGGCCCACGAGATCGAGACCCGGGATGGCGAAATCCACCAGGGGTATCTCGCCGGGGAAACCGAGCGGGAGGTGACGCTGTTCGACCCTGCTTCGCAACGAGCGATGCGGATTGAGCGGGAGCGGATCGTGCTGTTGCGGGGGTTGGGGTCGCTGATGCCGGAAGGGCTGGTGGATGAGTTAAGCCGGGAGGAGGCAAGAGATCTGATGGCCTACCTGGGTGGATTGGGGCGACGGGAGTAGTGCGTGCAGGGCCTCGGAGGTCTGGCTGGCGCGGGGAACGGATGGACACGTTGGACCTGCGGCCAGGCATTATCTCCGGCTATGCTCCTCATTCGCCGTTCACCTGGTGGAGAATCTCCCGCAACAATGGTGGCTCAGTGGCTTCGGCTCAGACGAAGCGACTTACCCCACAGCATCGACACGGAGATCCCGCAACACTGTGAGCCCTGGGATGGGGGCGCCTCGAATGATCCGCGCACCGCTCTTGCGCCGCTTCCCGAACTTGTCCCGGTGCCGTTCCCACATCTGGTC
>JAHCBA010000066.1 GCA_019634625.1 Verrucomicrobiia bacterium | reverse complement strand
GGGCGGCACGGGCGAGGGTGGGGAGGGTTGCCTTGGGCCCGTAGAAGTCCTCGAGTTTGGCGAGGATGACGTCGTCCGGGATGGAGTCGGGGAGGGGTTTGGGCGGGACGCGGATGAGGAGGTGGAAGTGGTTGGACATCATGCAGAAGGTGATGATGTCGATGTCGCAGAATCGGGCGAGGTGATGGAGGATGTTGACCAACTTGTTCTTGGCGGAGTCGTCGAGGAGAGGGAGGCGGCCGGCGACGCGGGACATGCAGTGATAGACTGCAGGGAGGGATGGATCGGCTTTGATGCGAGGGATTCTCATGGTGTAGGGGCAGGGGAGTGTGCAGGTGAGGTGAACGAGCGGGTACGGATAAGCGAACTACTGATGGAGCAAATCGTGAACAAGGAGGCTAGAGAGTCAAGAGTTATGTGCCTGACTTTTAATATATGTGGATCAGATTTAATATGTCCGGCTCTTTATATTATTAGGTTGTTGACTGCCGCCTGATCTCGATCCAGGACCCGCGACCGCTTCTCCCGCCTCACCTCGCCTCGATGGCAGCTCCGCAGCAGCCTGCACCCATCCAAACACCCTCGCCGAGTCCACGCAGACGCATAGCCCTAGCCATGCAGTAAGGTCGGGCGGAACGGCTTGATCTTTTCGGGCAAGCGCTTCGTCATTCGCTCGTTACGGATCTGCCTTCCGATATTCCGATACGCGCCTCGCTCACTCCTCGTCTTGCCCGAGAATCTGCGGCGCAATCGCTTTCCTCCTTACTGCATGGATACGGCTTAGTCCCCCAAGCAGCCCTCCATAGCTCTCAAGCCAGGTTGCTCGCTTCGATAAGGACTTGGGGATTCGGGGCTCCGACCGGGATCCCCCCTTGCCTTGCCCTGCGCGTCCATACTCCCGACGCTTCCTGCGATGTCCCGTTCCCGCCGCTCCGTCGCGCTGGTCGCTCTCCTCGCAGCCGGCTTTGTCAGCCTCGGGCTCCCGGATGGCATGCTGGGCGTGGCCTGGCCCTCGATGCGCCGCGACTTCGACCGACCGCTCGATGCGCTGGGCGCCATCCTCATTCTGTTCACCGCCGGTTACCTCGCGTCCAGTTTCGGTACCGGTGCCATCCTGGCCCGAATGCGCGTGGGCACCCTACTCACCATCAGTGCCTTCATTACCGGGCTCTGCCTGCTCACCTTTGCCATCGCCCCGGCCTGGGTCGTCGTTGTGGCCGTTGCTGGGGTCGCCGGACTGGGCGCCGGAGCCATCGACGCCGGCCTCAACGCCTACGCCGCCACCCATCACAGTCCCGCCACACTGCACTGGATACACGCCGCCTACGGTGTCGGCGCCGCCGCCAGCCCACTCTTTCTCGGACACCTTCTCGCCCGGGGCGGGCGCTGGCAGACCGGCTACGCCGCCGTCGGCGTGCTCGAACTCGTTCTCGCAGGCTGTTTCCTGGCCACCCGCCATTGGTGGCACACCCCACCCGCTGTTGTCGCCGCCACGCTCCCGGTGTCGCCGGCAACGGCCACAATCCCCGTCCAGCCCCATCGGGTCCCACAGGGTCCATCGCCGGAACGCCCGTCCCTTCGCGCAACCCTCGGTATCGGTCGGGTCCAATTCGGCATCGCCGTCTTCTTCGTGTACACCGGCCTTGAAGCCGCCGTGGGCACCTGGGCATTCACACTCCTGACTGCCCATTATCGACTACCCGAGGATTCGGCCGGGCACTGGGTCGGCGCCTACTGGGGTTCGCTTGCCGCCGGAAGAGTGCTGGCCGGCGTCTTCGCGCGCAGACTCGCCCCCCTCACCGTCATCCGGCTGTCGGCCGGAGGCCTGATGGTCGGAACCCTCCTTCCCCTGTGCCTGGTTCATCCTGCAACCGCCCAACTCGCCCTCATTATCCTCGGCATCGCCTGCGCCCCGGTATTTCCCCTCCTCATCGCCCTCACGCCGCACCGCGTCGGCGCTCAACACGCCACGTCCGCCGTCGGCTTCCAGATCGCCGCAGCCACCCTCGGACAATCCCTGATTCCCACCGCCATTGGCTGGGCCGGCCGCACCCACGGGCTCCGGGCCATTCCGTTCCTCTGGTTCACGGCCGCCGCCATGCTCCTGCTCGCGCTCCCCGCCCTCGCTCGACTCAGCCGCAACCATTCGGGGACCCGTGGGACGACTCCGGGCTCCTTCTTCTAAAGACCCAGGCCCGCCACCGCCGCGCGGGCGGCATCCCAGACGGGGCCGGGATAGATGCCGAGATAGAAGATTCCGCCGACACAGGCGGCCAGGGCAAGTCGGGTAAGCGGCGCAACCGGCAGAGGTTCCTCGTCCGCGGATTCGGCGGAGGTGTACACGGCCCGCACGACGCCAAAATAATACCAGAAGGAGATCGCCACGCCGAGGATGGCGACGGCACCCAGCCAATACCAGCGGGACCAGGAGACGCCTTGCTCAACCAGGGCTTGAAGGACGAGGAACTTCCCGAAGAACCCGGCCAGCGGCGGCACACCCGCGAGCGATACCATCGCCAGGGCGAGGGCGAGGGCCAGGAAGGGTGAGCGACGGTGCAGTCCGCGAAGGGCATCGATGTCGTCGGTCCCCGCTCGTTCCACCACGGCACTGACCACCAGGAATGCCGCCAGGACGGTGAACAGGTAGGCGGCCAGGTAGAACAGCACGGCGGCGGAGCCGGCAGCGCTGACGGTGGCGACTCCGATCATCACAAATCCGCCGTTGGCCACGCTCGAATAGCCCAGCAGACGCCGGAGCCGCCGCTGCGGCAGGGCACACAGGCTGCCGTAAAGGATCGAGATGGCGGCGATGGCCATGAAGAGGGTTTCCCATCGCATGGCGAGATCGGGCAGCACGCCGCCGAGCAACCGGACCAACAGAACGACCCCGGCCGCCTTCGATCCAATGGCAAGGAAGGCGGTGGTCGGAGTCGGTGCCCCCTCGTACACATCGGGAGCCCACACCTGGAACGGGAAGAGGGCGATCTTGAAGGTCAGGCCGCCGAGCACCAGGAGCATCCCCAGTTGAAAGAGCCGGTTGTCCGCCAGTTCCTCCGAGCGCGCGGCCAGTTCGACGAAGCTCATGGTCCCGGACGCCCCGAAACACAGGGCGATGCCGTACACCATGAAGGCGGAGGACAGGGCGCCGAGGATCAGGTACTTCACTCCCGCCTCGAGCGAGGCGACCCGGGTCCGGTGATAGCTGGTCAGGACGTAGAAGGTCACGGTGACCAGTTCCAGCGCCACATACATCACCGCGAAATCGTTTGCCGATGCCGCCAGCAGCATCCCGGCCATCGCGAACAGCGTCAGCACGAAGTACTCTGTCACTCCGGAAGGCGCCCTGCCGAACACCTCGACCGCGAGCAGCAGGACGATGGAGCCGGCGAGCAGGAAGAGGGCCTTGAAGAACACCGCCAGTCCGTCCTGAACGAACATCCCGCCAAAGGCGTGCAGCGGTTCCATCACCTGCCCGGACAGCGACGCCTGGTGGAGAAACAGGGCGAAGGCGAAGATTGCGGCCACCACACCCAGCCAGCGCCGGCGCTCGTCCGGAACGACGAGATCGACCAGGAGCAGCGCGAGGCCCAGCCCCACCAACACGATTTCCGGTCCTAGAAGGGCAACGTTCATCGAAGCATCAGGGAACCGCCGCGTGCGCGGCCAGGTTGGGGGCCGGCCGAGACTGCGCCACGCCCTCGGCAATCGCCCGGGCGGCGGGCTCGATACGGTCGGTCAGCAGGCGCGGCCACACGCCAATGGCCAGAAGGCATCCGAGCAGCAGCACAAACGGCAGTTTGCGCCAGGCCCCGGCCGGGTCCGACGCCCCCTCCCAACCCGGGCCGCCGGCCGGGCCGTGCCAGATCAGCCGGATTCCGCGGAGCATATACACCGCCGCGACCACCAGGGCGCCCCAGGCGGCGGCCACCACGAAACCGCGGAGGGACAGCCCGTTGGCGCCGACCGCCAGGTCGCTCTTCCAACCCCCGAAAAGGACCAGCGCTTCGCCGACGAAATTGCCGAACCCGGGCAGGCCGCAGCCGGCCATCATGGCCATGATCATCAGGGTCCCAATGAAGGGCATGCGCTGCAGCAACCCACCCATCGCGGACATGTCGAGCGAGCGGGTCTGCCCGTACATCCAGCCGCTGAGGGCAAAGCTCAGGGCGGCCAGCAATCCATGGGCGATCATCACCACCACCGCCCCGGTCAGGCCAAGGGTGGTCAGGCTGACCAGTCCGAGAAACACGAAGCCGACGTGCGCCACGCTCGAATTCCCGATCAGGAGGTTCAGGTCCCGCTGCCGCATGGCCACCCACCCGCAGTAAAGGATATTGCCCAGGCACAGCCACGCCAGGAGCGGCAGCCAGGTCCGGGCCCCTTCGGGCAGCATCGGGATCGCCACCTTGAGCAGGACGTAGAGACCGAACTTCTTCAGCACCCCGGCGTGAAGCATGGCGGTGGCGGTCGGTGCCACCCCGTACCCCAGCGGGGCCCAGGTGTGGAACGGCCACAGCGAGACCAGGATGCCCAGCCCGAACAGAAGCCAGGGGAAAATGAAATTCTGTCGCGCCGCGGAAAGCGGGTTCGCCGCGAAATGGTCCGTCAGGGTCACCAGGTCGAAGGACTGGATCCCCGCCTGGAGATACAGCGCAATCAGCCCGATCAACGCAATCAACGCCCCGATCGTGAGGTAGATGGTGATCTGGAAGGCCGCGTAGCCCCGTCGTTCGCCGCGTCCCCACAACCCGATCATCAGGAAGGTCGGGACCAGCGCGAACTCGTGGAAGACATAGAGCAGAAACAGGTCGAGCGAGGCGAAGGCCCCCACCAGTCCGCCGGCCATCACGAGGAGAAGGATGTGGAACTCCCTGCTCCGCTCCCGGATCTCCGAAGCCATGCACGCCGCCGCGAACGCCACCACCGCCGCAAGGATCACCAGGCCCAGATTGATGCCGTCCACGCCCACCGCATACGCGATCCCGACCGACTCGACCCACGGGATCCGCTGGACAAACCGGTAGCCACCCTCCCCGACCGGCGCGGCGTCGTACCCCATGGCCATGTGCAGGGCCAGCACCGCCATCGTCGCGGTCACCGCCAGGGTGATTCCCCGGACCAGACGCGCGTACCGCTCGGGCACGAGCGCCAGTCCCACCGCCGCCACCAGCGGCAACACCAGCATCCAGGTTATCGGCGACATGAGCTCAATCGGATTCGGAACGCCGTCACAGCAGCATCACCCACAGGACCAGCGCCAGGCCGGCCACGGCCAGAAAGGCGTAGGTCTGGAGATTCCCGGTCTGAACCAGACGCAGCACCCGGCCGGCGACGTCGATGGTGCCGTGCGCGCCCCGCACGAGTAATCCGGAGACGATCCATCGGTCCACCCAGTCCGCGAGGGACGCCACGGCGTCGTGGGTGAGCCGGATCAGCCGGGCGTACAATTCATCGAAGTAAAACTTGTCCCGCATCCAACGCGCCAACACGCCCAGCTTCTCGGGGAGCGGATCGCGGGCGGGGGCATCCCCGTAGAGCCGGAAGGCCAGCATGAAGCCCGCCCCGGTCGCCAGCAGCCCCATGAACGCCGCCAGCGGCGCATGCCCGAACGGCCCGAGGGCCGTCGCCAGCCAGCCGCCGTGAGGATGCCCGTGATCCGCGCCGAAGAATCCGCCGAGCACGCCTTCGATGCCCCAGAACCCGGCAAGGATCGACGCGACAGCCAGCACACGCAGGGGCCAGAGCATGACCGGCGGCGATTCGTGCGCGTCCTCGACGCCGGGGTCGCGGGGGGCCCCGCGCCAGGCCACGAAAAACAGGCGGAACATGTACAGCGCCGTGAGCCCCGCCACGACGAGGGCCAGGACGAACAGCATCGGCCGCCCCTCGGCCCCGGCCAGCACGGCGTCCTTCGAGTAGAACCCGCTGAACGGCGGCACCCCGCACAAGGCCAGCAATCCGGCCAGAAACGTCCAGTAGGTCACCGGCAGCCGGGTCCGCAGTCCGCCCATCTTCCAGATGTCCTGCTGGTGGTGGAGCGCGTGAATCACCGAACCGGCGCCCAGGAACAGCAGGGCCTTGAAGAAGGCGTGGGTGACCAGGTGATACATCCCCGCCTCCGGATGGGCGCATCCGACGGCCATGACCATGTAGCCGAGCTGCGACAGGGTGGAGTAGGCGAGGATGCGTTTGATGTCGTTCTGCTGGACGGCCATCAGCGCCGCCAGCAGGGCGGTGAGGCCGCCGATCCAGGCAATGACGTCGAGGGCGGAGATGCCCTGGAGCCAGGCGACGGCCCAGGGCCAGGCAGGCGCCAGTTCAAAGAGGAAGAAGCAGCGTGCGAGCAGGTACACCCCTGCCGCCACCATCGTCGCGGCGTGAATCAGTGCGCTGACCGGCGTCGGCCCCTCCATGGCGTCAGGCAGCCACACATGCAGGGGGAACTGGGCGCTCTTGCCCATGACGCCCATGAACACCAGTACGCCGGCGAGGCTGGCGACGGTGCCCAGGGCCAGCGGATCCGCGGCGAGGGTCCGTTCGAGATCCAGGAAATCCACCGTGCCCAGCCCGGCCCAGACCATGACAATCCCCAGCAGGAATCCGAAGTCCCCGAGCCGGTTGGTGAGAAACGCCTTCCGGGCGGCATCCGCGGCCGCGGCGCGCTGGTACCAGAAGCCGATGAGCAGGTAGCTCGACACGCCGACCAGCTCCCAGAAGACGAACATCAGCACGAAATTCGAGGCGAGCACCACCCCGATCATCGAGAACATGAAGAGGCTCAGGGACGCGAAAAACCGCGGGTAACCGGGGTCCCCGGCCATGTAGCCCCGGGAATAAAGGTGAATCGCGAATCCGACACCCGTCACCGCCAGGAGCATGAGGTTGCTCAACCCGTCGAGGCGCAATCCGAGATCCACGGACAGGCCGCCCACCTGGAGCCAGTTGACGGTGGCCAGAAGGCATTCGTCGGCCGGGACACCGAGCCGGCCGTAGGCGCGGACGAGAAGGATCGACGCGGCGAACGCCAGGCCGGCGGCCCCCACGGACATCAGGGCGCTCAAGGCCGGCCGCCGTCGGGCGAACAGCACGATCCCCGCCGCCGAAACCAGCGGCAGCGCGAGCACCATCCAGGCAAGCGTCTCCGGCTTCATTCAGAACTTGAGGGACGCCAGGTCGCCGACCTGGGCGGTCTGGCGCCTGCGATAGAGCGCCACGATGATGGCGAGTCCGACGGCCACCTCGGCGGCGGCGACGGTGATGATGAAGAACACCATCACCTGCCCGTTCACCAGATTGAGGAACCTCGAGAACGCCACCAGGGCGAGATTCGAGGCGTTGAGCATCAGTTCGAGGCCCATGTAAAGGATGAGCAGATTGCGGCGCAGGATCACGCCCAGCAGGCCGAGACAGAACAGTCCGGCGCTCACCAGCAGGTAATGTTCGAGTCCGACGTGCATGGTCAGGGTTCCGGATTGTCGGCAGGGCTGGCGGCGGCACGGGCCGGAGCCTTGAGTTCACGCCGGCTGAGCAGGATCACGCCCAGCATGGCCACCAGGAGCAGCACCGAGACGATCTCGAAGGGCAGCAGGTACTGCTGGAACAGGGCCATGCCGAGGGCATGGGTCGATCCCTCGAGTTCGGCTTCGAGTCCGGTCCCGGGCCGGACCCTCAGAAGGGTGACCACGAGGATGCCGAAGAGGGCGATCACCGCCACCACGCCGGTGACAATGCCGAACCGGTTCCAGCGCCGCCGTTCCTCCTCCTTGAGATCGAGGAGCATGATCACGAAGAGGAACAGCACCATCACGGCGCCCGCGTACACGAGGATCTGTACCGCCGCGATGAAGAAGGCGTGCAGCAGCACGAACAGCCCCGAAAGCCAGACCATGGTCAGCACCAGGAACAGCGCGCTGGACACCGGGCTGCGGTCGAAGGGATTGGCCACGGTCAGGAAACCGCACACCAGCGCCAGTCCGGCGAAGAGGTAGAACAGAAGGTCAGTGGCCATGCGTGCTCCAGGGGCTCAGCCGGGCTGGGTCGTCACCGGAAACGTCTCCTGGGCCCGGGCCTCCTCCAGCTTGTTCTTCCATTTCTGGATGCCCGCATGGGTGCCGCCCAGGGACAGCAGCTTCTCCTTGTCGTACACCATCTCCTCCCGGTTCAGACCGGTCAGCGAAAAGTCCTCCTTCAGGAAGATCGCCTCCTCCGGGCACACCTCCTGGCAGAGGCCGCAGAAGATGCACCGCAGCATGTTGATCTCGAACTCGTCCGGGATCTTCTCCGCGTTCGGCCGGTCGGGCTTCGGGCCGTCGGGTCCCGGAGGCACGATCCGGATCGCCTTGGGCGGACAGATGAACTCGCACAACTGGCAGCTCACGCACTTGGTGTCCCCCTCCTGGTCCCGCACCAGGTACGGTGCCCCCCGGTACCCGGGACCCACCCGCCACGGCACCTCGGGATGGTACCCGTCGCCGGTGGCGGTGGCACCGTTGCGACCCTCGAAGGCCGTCCGCTTGAAATGGCGCCAGGTGACCTTGAAGCCGTTGACGAAGGCCGGCAGGTACAGCCGCTCGGCGAGGGTCAGAGGTTTTCGATCGACGATCATGGGCGGAACGAGGTTCGCGAACCGGTCGCGGTCGCGGTCGCGGTCGCGGTCGCGGTCGCGGTCGCGGTCGCGGTCGCGGTCGTGCGGCGGCGGCAGGCCCGTCGCGGAACCGGGGAAAGGAGTTGGAGCGCGGATTCAGCCATGGACCAGGGCCAGGATGGCGGCCGTCACCACGATGTTGGCCAGCGCCAGCGGGATCGCCCGGCGCCAACCGAGATCCATGAGCTGGTCGTAACGGAAGCGCGGCAGCATCCACCGCACCCAGATGATCGCCAGCAGCAGCGCCACCAGCTTGGCGAGAAAGATGAGGATGTGCAGCACGCCCACCGCGAAGGTGGTCGCCGGCTGGTCCAGCCCGAAAAACGGCAGCGTCCAGCCCCCGAGAAACAACGTCACCATCATCGCCGAAATCGAGATCATCGCCGCGTATTCCCCGAGGAAGAACAGGGCGAATTTCATCGAGCTGTATTCGGTGTGGTAGCCGCCCACCAGCTCCGTCTCCGCCTCCGGCATGTCGAATGGCAGCCGGTTGGTCTCGGCGAAGGCCGCAATCAGGAAAATCACGAAGGCCAGCGGCTGCTGGAAGATGTGCCAGCGGAACCATCCCCCGGTCTGGTTGGCAATGACGTCCCCCAGATTGAGACTCCCCACCAGCAGGAAGACCGGCACCACGCTCATCCCCATCGAGATCTCGTACGAAATCATCTGGGCGCTCGAACGGATCCCCCCGAGAAACGGGTACTTCGAATTGGCGGCGTACCCGGCCAGAACGATGCCGTACACGCTCAACGACACGATCCCGAACGTGAACAGGATCCCCACATCGAGGTTGGCGATGACCATCGACTGCTGGCCGAGGTTCGACCCGAACGGGATCACCGCCAGGGTCAGCAACGCCGGTACCATGACAATCGCCGGCGCCAGCCAGAAGAAGGTCTTCCGCACATGCCCGGGCGTGTAATCCTCCTTGAGAATCGCCTTCAACGCATCGGCCAGCGGCTGGAACAGCCCCCATCGCACCAGCGCCGACCCCACACCCCCCGGAAGGTACCGGGCAAAAAATGGCGTCGCCCGGTTCGGCCCCACGCGGTCCTGGATGAAGGCGCTGACCTTCCGTTCCGCCAGGACCGCGTAGGCGACCATGGTCATCACCACCGCGAACACGACGGCGATCTTGACCAGGCTGAATGCGATGAATGTCCAGTCCATATCCACGTGTCACCCGCCTTGTCCCGGCCCGGCGCCGTTGCCGGGCCATGCTGCCACGTCGGCCCCGGGTTCACCAAGCCCGCCCCAACGCAACCCCTCGAAGGCCGGCACCGACCGCGTCATGGCATCGAACCAGCCTTCCACCGTCGCCGGAACGCCGCGTTCCCCCGCCGCTTCCAGCCACTCGACCAGAAATTCGCCCTCCGGACGCGCGTCACCCGGCGCCTCGACCGCCTTCAAAAACCGCTGCACCCGGCCCTTCCCGTTGACGAACGTGCCCCGCTTCTCGACGTGGGCGCACCCGGGCAGAACGAAATGCGCCAGGCGCACGGTCTCGTTGGGCAGGATGTCGCTGACCACCAGCGTCTCGAGCCGGTCGAGAAGTTCCGGACCCAGCCCGTGCCGGGTGACGTCCTCCCCGAACACCACCAGCGCCCGGATCCGCCCCGCCGCAATCCCCTCGGCCACCCCGGGCAGCCGCGACCCGGGATCCTCCGACGCCATCCCGGTCAGCCGGGCGCCCAGCATGTTCGGATTCCGATCGGCACTGACCAGAAGTCGGTCCGCCTCGCCGGGACGGGGAATGCTGTCGGTCACCGCGCCCAGCCGGTCGGCGAGGCGCTTGAGCAGGAACAGTTCCTCGGTCGTCTGCCGCGCCGAGGCGATCACCGCCGTGGCACCCTGGGGAAGACCTTGAAGGCGTCCGGCGATTTCGCTCAGCGCGGCACCCCAGGACGTGGATTCGAAGGCGCCGCCGGCGGCCCGGCGCTGCACCTGCCGCAACCGGTCGGGACGCGCGATCCAGCGGTAGTTCAGGCGCCCGCTGTCGCACATCCAGGGGCCGTTGACGGCGTCGTTCTCCCGGGGCGTGTAGCGGTGGACGGTTCCCTCGCGCGACCAGACGGTGATGTTGCAGCCGGTGGCGCAACTGGTGCAGACGGACGAGGTCTCCTTGAGAAACCAGACCCGCATCCGGAACCGGAAATCCTTCGAGGTCAGCGCCCCCACCGGACACAGGTCCACCGTGTTCAGGGTGTAGTTGTTGTCGAAGGCGGTGCCCGGGTAGGCGGCGATGCTGTTGTACGAGCCCCGGTTCACGATGCCCAGCCGGTCGTCGCCCGCGATGTCCCGGGTGAACCGGATGCAGCGGGTGCAGAGGATGCACCGCTCGTCGTCGAGCAGGATCCGCGGACCCAGATCGACGGCCTTGGGTTTGTGCACCTTGACCTCGGCGAACCCGGTGGCCGCATGCCCATGTTCCACCGAGTACTCCTGCAGCTTGCACTCCCCTGCCTGGTCGCAGATCGGACAGTCAAGGGGATGATTGATGAGCAGGGACTCGAGCACCGCCTCCCGCATCTGCCGCGTCGCCGCCGATCCGGGGTACAACTCCATCCCCGGCGAAATCGGCGTGGCGCACGCGATGGCCCCCCGCGGCGTGCCAGGCTCGTAGGGAAGCACGGACCGCGCGATTTTCGGCGAACCGTCCTCCTGCAGAATCGGCTTGCGATCCGGCCCCATCGCCGGTGTCCCGAATTCAATCAGGCACATCCGGCAGTTGCCCGCGGTCGGAAGCTTGGGGTGGTAGCAGTAGTGCGGCACCTCGACCCCGGCCAGCTTGCACGCCTGCAACATCGTCGTCGGCTGCGGACGCCCCTGCCAGTCCGGCATGAACCGGGGCACCTCGATCTCCCGGCCATCAACCTGGATCCGGACGGTCTCCGCCGGGGGAGGAGCCGCCGGCGCGGGGCTTGGGGAGGATGCGGTCGCGGTGGACATCGGTGGGAACTAGCGCGTGATCGGAGGGCGTGCGGCGGCGGGGGCGGAAGTCACCAGGCTCATCGGGAGACGCAGGTCAGCATCGCGGACTGGCCGCCAGTTTGAGATCGGGGGTCGGACCGCAGCCGGCATTCGCAGCGGCTGCAGCGCGGGCTTCGTCGGCGGCCCCACGGGCCTCGAATTCCTCCCGAAACTTCTTCACGAAACTCAGCACCGGCCAGGACGCCGCCTCCCCGAAGGCGCAGATCGTCCGTCCCTGGATGTTCTGCGCAATGTTCAGGAGGTAATCGGCATCGGCACGACGTCCCCTGCCATGGGCGAGGCGATGGAGCGCCTTGCTGAGCCACAGCGCTCCTTCGCGGCACGGCGTGCACTGGCCGCAACTTTCGTGGGCGTAAAACTCCGAGATGTTGGCCAGCGCCTCCACCATGTCCGTGGTGTCGTCCATCACGATGATGGCTCCGGAACCCGACATCGACCCGGCCTGCTGCAACGAATCGAAGTCGTAGGGAAGATCGAGCAGATCCACCTCGACCGACGCCATCTGGCCGTCCGCACCCCTGCGCTTCAACCGGAACGTCTCGCCCGCCTTGAACACCTTCGCCGACGAACCTCCCGGGATGATGGCCTTCAAGGTCCTCCCCTCACGCAGGCCCCGGCCGAAGTTCTCGTGGAAGATCAGTTCGCCGAGGGTGACCTTGCCGACCTCGATCTCGAAATAGCCCGGCCGCTTCACATGGCCGCTCAGGCTGACAATGCGGGTCCCCGTGTTGTTGGGGGTGCCCAGCCTGGCATACTCGGCCGCCCCCATGGCCAGGATGTGCTTCACCGCGGCCAGGGTCTCGACGTTGTTGACGATGGTCGGGCACTGGTAAAGACCCAGCACCGCCGGGAAATAAGGCGGCTTGATGCGCGGGTAGGCGCGCTTGCCTTCAAGGGATTCGATCAGGCCGGTCTCCTCGCCGCAAATGTAGGCGCCGGCACCCCGATGGACGTGGATTTCGAGGTCGTACCCGGTGCCGAGGATGTTCTTCCCGAGGTGCCCCGCTTCCCGCGCCTCCGCCAGCGCCCGATTGAGCAGGCGCGCCCCCTCCGGCATCTCGCCACGGATGTAGATGTAGGCGAGATGCACGTCGTTCGCGAAGCACGACAGGATCATCCCCTCCAGCAACTGGTGCGGATCCTTGTGCAGGATCTGCCGGTCCTTGAAGGTGCCGGGCTCCGACTCGTCCGCGTTGCAGATCAGGTAGATCGGCTTGCCGCTCCGCCGATCCACAAAGGACCACTTCAGTCCCGCCGAGAACCCCGCCCCGCCGCGACCCCGAAGTCCGGACCGCAACACTTCATCCCGGATCTGTTCCTGGGCCGACTGGGTCTTGCCGTCCGCCAGTTCCTTCGGGGGAAGGCTCAGGCACCGCCGAAGGGTCTCGTACCCCCCGTGACGGGTGTAGCACGCCAGGTCAGGCGTGTAGCCGGGCGAATCGGCGTGCTGAAGAATCAAACGGTGTTCCTGCGGCATGTCGTCTTGACGTGCGATATGGCTTCCCTACCGTCGGTCCTGCCGCGACTGCCCGATGGTGTAACGGTAGCACAGCAGACTCTGGATCTGTTTGTTCTGGTTCAAATCCAGGTCGGGCAGCCAATCCCTTCCTGGTTCCGTCCGCGGCCCATCCGTCCCCCGCCCATCCGTCCCCCGCCCATCCGTCCCCCGCCCTACCGCCGAACGGCGCTTCGCACCAGGGGCCTCCCGGCATTCCATTGCCGGAGGAGGACTCGTCATCAGTTCCTTCATCGCGGGCGCCTTCACGAACACTTCCCCACCAGGGCGTCGGCCGCCTCCGGCGTGACGCCTTCGTGAAAGGCCTCGTTGACCATCATCACCGGCGCGGTGCCGCATCCGGCGAGGCATTCGACAAACTCGACCGAGAACCGCCCGTCGGCAGTCGTCTGGATCCCGTGCTGCTTCGGATCGAGCCCGAACTTCCGGCACAAATGCTCGTGCAACCGATGGCTCCCGCCCAGGGCGCAACTGAGCGTCCGGCAGACCTTGAACTGATGCCGGCCGGCGGGTTCCTGACGGAACATCGGGTAGAAGGTGACCAGTTCCTGGATGTGGATCGGTTGCAGGCCCAGCTTGGCCGCCGCCCACCGGACGGCTTCCGGAGGCAGCCATCCGAAGTGCGCCTGCAAGGCGTGCAGCACCATCAGCGAAGCGCTGCGTTTCTCCGGATAATGGGAGATCAACTCGTCGATCTCCGCCTCCACCGGGACCGGCACCTCCGCCGTCAACGCGACGCCTCCAGCAGCCATAGGCTCTTGTCCAGATCGCGTGAAACACCCGTCAGCAGATCCGCCGTGTCGGCATCTCCCAGCGCCGCCGACCGATCGATCGAGGCACGCACCGCGTTGGCCACCACAGCGAACCGTTCCGCCAGCACATCAACGTAGGCCTCCTGGTTGTCCTTGTCCGACGGCCAGTCCTTCAACCGCGACGCCTTGGCCACCTGGCGGACCGTCCCGTGGGCGTGTCCACCGAGTTGCACCGCGCGCTCCGCCACGTCGTCGAGGTGTTCCTCCACCGAGCCGGCCACCTCGTCGAAGAGCTTGTGGAGCGCGTAGAACCGCTTGCCCCGCACGTTCCAGTGCGCCTGCTTCGCCTGAGAGTAAAGGTCGCTCAGGTCGGCCAGCGCCGCGTTGAGCAACCCGACCAGCTCGACCCTCGCCTTGGCGGGGACCGAGTTCTGCGTGGGATTCAACTTCTCCTTGCTCATGGTCTCCTTTCGTTCAGCGATCGCACTCGCCCATCACAAAATCCAGGGAACCCAGAATCGTCGGCACATCCGACACCATGTGCCCCGGCAGCATGTGGGAGAGGATGCCAAGGTTGACAAAGGAGGGCGCCCGGATCTTCAGCCGGTACGGCGTCCCGCCGCCGCGGCTCAGAATGTAGAAACCCAGTTCCCCCTTCGGATTCTCCGCTCCGAAATACACCTCGCCCGGCGGCGCGTTGACCCCCTGGGTCACCAGAATGAACTGATGAATCAGCTCCTCCATGCCGGTCATCACCTTCTCCTTGGGCGGCAGCATCACCTTGCCGTCGTCCACATTGATCGGTTCCCGTGCCGCATTGTCGGCGCCGCCAGGAATCCGGTCCGCGCACTGCCTCAGCAGCCCCACGCTCTGCCGCATCTCCTCCATCCGCACCAGATACCGGTCGTAGCAGTCGCCCACCGATCCCATCGGAACTTCAAAATCCAACTGGTCATAGACCAGGTACGGCCGCGCCTTGCGCACATCATACCCCACCCCCGAGGCCCGCAGGTTCGGACCGGTCAGCCCAAAATCGATGGCGTCCTTCGCCGAAACCACCCCGACGTCCCGGGTCCGGTCCACCCAGATCCGGTTGCGGGTGAGCAACTGGTCCACCTCCCCCAGCGCCACGCTCACCTCGTCGCAGAACCGCCGCACCCCGTCGAGCCAGCCGGGCGGGAGGTCCCGCGACTGCCCCCCCACCCTCGTGTAACTGGTGGTGAAGCGCGCCCCGGTCAGCGCCTCGGCCAGGTTGTACACCTTCTCCCGCTCGGTGAAGGTGTGCAGGAAGACCGTCAGTGCCCCGACATCCATCGCGTAGGCGCCCATCCCCAGCAGGTGCGCCGAAATCCGGGCCAGCTCGCAGCAAATCACCCGGATGTACTGCCCCCGCGGCGGCAGCGTGAGCCCCATCAGCTTCTCCACCGCCATGGCATAGGCCACGTTGTTGGCCAGCGGTGCCAGATAGTCCAACCGGTCCGTGTACGGCACGAACTGGTTGTAGGTCATGTTCTCCGCGATCTTCTCGTCGCCCCGGTGCAGATACCCCACATCCGCGTCCGCCCGCGCAATCTCCTCCCCGTCCAGTTCCAACACCAGACGCAACACCCCGTGCGTCGCCGGGTGCGACGGCCCCATGTTCAACACCATCCGCTCCCCGCCCGTCAGTTCCGTCCCGTCCTCGAAGTCCGTCTCCGGCACGCCACGCGACGCGGCATCCGCATACTCCAGCGTTTGCGTCTCCAGCGTATGCGTCCTCTCCCGCCCACCCTGTGAACTCCCGGCAGCCATCCTTTATCCCTCCTCCGAAGTGCGCACCCGCGGCTCGCGGGCGATGGTGTCCGCCCCTCCAGGCACCGTGACAAACGGTCCCCCCTCCAGCGGGGCCGGCCGGGTGAACGCGACCCCGGGCACCTCGCTCGCCTTCCCCGCCAGCGGAAAGTCCTTCCGCAACGGGAAATACGGGTAGCCCTCCCACATCAGGATCCGCCGCAGATCCGGGTGCCCCCGGAACCGGATCCCGAGCATGTCGTACGCTTCCCGCTCGTGCCAGTTGGCCGTGCGCCAGACATCGCTCACGGTCGGCAGTTCGGATTTCTCCTCGCTCACCGCGGTCTTGAGCCGCAGATGACATCCGTGCTCGACCCCATAGAGCTCGTACACCACCAGCCAGCGCGGGTCGTCCCCGTACTGATCCACCCCGGTAAGATCCACCAGAAAATCGAAGCCCAACGATCCCTTCGCGTAGCGACACACTTCGGCCACCCGCTCAGGATCGCGGATCAGCACGGTCACTTCGTCCCGAAAGCTGGCCGGCTCCGAAACGATGCCGCCGAAGCGCTCCCCCAGGGCCCGGGCCAATTCCAACGCGGTGGCCATCTCAGACCGCCACCCTTTCCCCGCGGACGACTTCCGCCCCGGCCTTCTCCCTCGACCCCGATCCATGCAGCAACGACGCCACGTTGAGTCCCGACAGCACCGGTTCGCGAGCCACCTTCTTCTGCAGCTTGATCAGGGCGTCGAGCAGTGCCTCCGGACGCGGCGGGCACCCCGCCACATAAACATCCACGGGAACAATCTGGTCCACCCCCTGCAACACCGCGTAACTGCGGTACATGCCTCCGGTCGAGGCGCAGGCACCCATGGCGATCACCCACTTGGGCTCCGTCATCTGGTCGTAGATCCGCCGCAGCGCCCCCGCCATCTTGTAGGTCACCGTCCCCGCCACGATCATCACATCCGCCTGCCGCGGCGAAAACCGCATCACCTCCGACCCGAACCGCGAAATGTCGAAGCGCGCCGCCCCGGCCGCCATCAGTTCAATCGCGCAACAGGCCAGCCCCATCGGCATCGGCCACAGCGAATTCTCCCGGAACCAGGCCAGCGCGGCGTCCACCCGGGTGATCACCACGTTCCCTTCGACCTTGGAATTGTAGCCGATTGCGGTGGGCTTCATGGGGCGCTCTGCCGACCGAAGGAGCCGGCCCCGGCAAACTAGCAACCGGCCCCAACCGGACAAGGCGAATTTGTGCCGTTTTTCACAAGCGCGATGCCCAACCCGCCTTAACGGCCGGAAAATCAGCACCTTCGAAGTCCCGTGAACTCATCCCATCCCATCCAGCCAGCCCCTTCATTCCAGCAAACCGCTGCGTCGATAGCTCTGTTTACCAGGCTCCAGATATCAAGCCCGAATGGAGGTTGTTGACGGTCCACGATCAGGCCCCCCCCCGCCGCGGCCCGAAGGAGTCTTCTGAGGCGCATCCCCGTGTTGTCGGTCTGTGGGTGAAGAGAAGGCGAATTGGAGGTCCGACTCCGCGAGTCCATGCTTTTCCTTTCGGTTCACTCGGGGGGGGGGCGGCCTCGTGCAACTCCGCCCTCCGCTGCCGCCCTTCGCGAAGCACCCATATCCACCAAAAACGCAGGGATGCACCGGATTCTCCGCGTCAATAACTGTGTGTCTGACTTGTTGATCTTGTTGTGGCGTCAACAACAAAATGTCTGACTCATAAACTTGCTAGAGCGTTCAGCAGTATCCGCCTGTCTATTTATTTTAGTTTGTTGACTGCTTCCTCTCTTGTTCGCGGTAGGGTGGAGCGGATCGGGAAGCGGGGGGGGAGCCGGAGATGATCCGGGAAGGATGGACCTAGGGCGAAGAACTCTACCAATTGGAAGGATCCTGCGCCGGCGGGTCCGGCACCGCGACGTTCACACCACCCCAATACCCCGCGATCATCCGAACCACTTCGGTGAATCGCTCGAACAATAGGGGTTTCACCACGTACGAATTGGCTCCGGCGGCGTAGGCGCGGACAAGGTCGATCCCTTCCTGCGAGGAACTGAAAAGGACCACCGGAATCGTTTTCAGCCCGGGATCGGCCTTGATCTGGCGCAACGCCTCCAGGCCGTCCATCCGCGGCATTTTCATGTCGAGGAGCACCACCGTCGGACGGCGCGACCGCCCGTCCTCCCGTACCCCGCCGCTGCGGAGATAGTCCATTACCGCCACCCCGTCCCGGACCGTCACCACCTCCTGCTCAAGGCCGCTCCGGGCAAGGGCATGCAATGCGAGATCCACATCACGCGGGTTGTCGTCGGCCAGAAGTATGATCGGTCGCTCCCTGAACGCTGGCGGTGAATCGGAAATCTCGCTGAGGACCGCCGCTCGCGCGGATCCCGGAGCGTGGCCCGGATTGCCCGCCTGGGTCGGCACCGGGTCGGCGTACAACGTGGCGGTCATGGCGACTCCGCGGGTTTCGACGCCCCGGTCACCCCTCCATGGGTTCGGCACGGCGGGGGCCGTCGGCGGCGGGTTCGAATGGCATGGGTCGGCGCCGTCCCACGGGTGGCCGTCATTCGACCTATCCGCAGAGGCGGCGGGCCCAGCCCGGAGGCTGGCATGGTGAGTATATCGACACGCCCGCCGGCGACTTGACCCATTCCACATCGCGCCCGGTCCTTCCCCTGGTTGATCTGCGTCAAGGCACACCCGGCCGTCCTGCGTCACGCTGGCCGGCATGAAGGAGACCCTGATCGAACTGGATGCCCGCGGTCTGGAACCTCCCCAGCCCATGGTCCGTATCCTCGAAGCGCTCCAGTCGCTGCCATCGGATCAGTGCCTGCTCGCCCGAACCGACCGTCGCCCCATCCACCTGTACCCCATGCTGGCCGATCGTGGATTCGAGGGCGAAACCCGGGAAACCCCGCCCCATGGCTTCGTTACCGTCATCCGTCGCCGCGCCTGAACCCGGCCGCCAGCCCGTCGCATTCCGGGGCGGGCTCCCGGATCTGAATCACGCCCCGGACGTCCGGCTGCCTCTGCGATTCATGCTCGCCGGCCTGATGTCACTGGCCGCCGCGCTGGGCATCCTGGTCGCCCAACCCCATCTCCTGACCGCCTACCATTATCACCACCACGTCGTCGCCATCACCCACCTGCTGGTCCTGGGCTTCCTCCTCTCCGTGGTGTTCGGCGCCACGTATCAACTGGTCCCGGTCGCGCTCGAAACCCGGCTCCACAGCGAACGCCTCGCCCGCTGGCACTTCCCCATTCACCTCGTCAGCGTCGCCAGCATGGTGTGGATGTTCTGGGTCTGGAACATGAAGGAGGTCGGCCATTTCGGCTCCGGCCTCGCCCTCGGCGCCGGATTCTTCGTCTGGAACATCGCCCGCACCCTCCGTCGCGTCAGCCGCTGGGACCCTGTGGCCTTCGGCATCGCGTCGATGCTGGTCTGGCTGACGGCCACCGTCGCCGCCGGCCTGGCCGTCGCCGCCGCCAAGAGCACCTACGAACTCGTCGATCGCCCCGGCCTTCACCCCCTCCTCGCCGCACCGCTCCAGGGATTGCGGGCGATCGCCGACGCCGTCGCCCGTTTCGATGCGCTGGGCGTCATGCATGCCCATGCCCACCTCGGGGTGCTCGGGATCTTCATCCTGCTCACCATCGCCATCGCCTACCGGCTGGTCCCGATGTTCCTCATCAGCGAAGTCCAGCGACCCGCCCGGGCCTGGGCCTCACTGATCCTCCTCAACCTCGGCCTCGTCACCATCGCCTTTGCCCTCCCGCTTCAGCCCGCCTGGAAACCCCTGGCCGCACTCCTCACCGTCGCCGGCCTCGCCTGCTACGGAATCGAACTCGCTGCCATCGTCCACGCCCGGCGCCGACGCACCCTCGATTGGGGTCTCCGCGCCTTCCTCACCGCCCAGGCCCTGCTCGTCCCCGTCGCGGCACTCGGCCTGCTCCTCTCCCGGCCCGGACTCGCCCTGACTGAGTTCATCGGTCGCCTCGAAAACCTCTACGGGTTTCTCGCCCTCTTCGGTGTCGTCGCCTTCGCCATTCTCGGCATGCTCTACAAGATCCTCCCCTTCCTCGTCTGGTTCGCCACCTACAGCCGCGAGGTCGGACGTTCCCGCACACCCACACTCCAGGAGATGATTTCCGTTCCGCTCCAGATGGCCGGGTACACCCTCTGGATCGCCGGACTGGTGGTGATCTCGACCGCCATCCTGTTGGCCCACGATCTCCTGGCCCGGATCGGCGCGTCCGTGCTGGCCGCCAGCTTCGTCACCTTCCTCGTCAACGCCGCCCGCATCCTCCGACACCGCTTCCAACCCCAGCTCGCGCCCCTGGCGCACCCGGGAAACCGACCCTCCACTGCCACCCTCCCATGAACCCGATCGCCCCCTCCGAAGATGCCATCTGGGACGCCCTACGTTGCGTCGTCGATCCCGAGATCGGACTGAACCTTGTGGACCTCGGCCTCATCTACAGCGTCCGGATCGACGGCCCGGCGGTGGACATCCTCATGACTGTCACCACCCCGGGCTGTCCCATGGTCCACAGCCTCAAGCAAGGCGTCGAATACGCCGTCTCCGGAGTTCCCGGCGTCAGCGAGGTGTTCGTCACGGTCGTCCACGACCCGCCCTGGAACCCCTCGATGATGACCGCCGCCGGCCAGCGCGCGGCCAATATCCTGCCCGTGAACGACTGACCCGGAC
>JAHCBA010000065.1 GCA_019634625.1 Verrucomicrobiia bacterium | reverse complement strand
CCCGGAGGCGATCCGGGCGGAACTGGCGCGGGGCGGGGAGTTGCCTCTGGGGCAGATCCTGCGGTTGCGGATCCGGCACATGACCGACGGGGTGTTCCTGGGCTCGAAGGAGTTCGTGGACCAGATGTGGGAGCGGCACCGGGACAAGTTCGGCAAGCGGCGCAAGAGCGGCGCGCGGATCATTCGAGGCGCCCCCATCCCGGGGCTCACTGTGCTGCGGGATCTCCGCGTCGATGCGGTGGGGTAAGCACGGCACCGGCCCAGTTCCAGCTTGGTTGGCCCAGATCTCGTACTCCCCCTTCAGCCTCTGTCCTCGAAGCACACGCTCCAGCGTGTAAAGGGTTGGATTCCCAGTCCGAAGCCGGCACATACCCCTACCTGTTCAGCCCTCCCGCTCCGGATCGTTCAACCTGTCGTCCAACACTTCAGCGGTATTGTCACTCTCCAACTCCAATAGGAATTTTATTGATTTATCAACTATCTATTTGCATACAAGGAACCCATGTCCGAAATCGCTGTCGAGAGCCCGCGATACCAGGCCCTCATCCAACTCCTCCGCACCGCTGAAGATCTATGGAATGCCAGCCGCACCTTCTTCCAGCGCTGGAACCTCAGCCCAAGCCAGTTCAATCTCCTCAACGTCCTTCGCCATCAACCCGCCGGCCGCTCCCAATCGGAGCTAAGTCGCTTGTTGATTATGCATCGGTCGAATGCCACCGGATTGGTCGATCGCCTGGAACGACGCGGACTGGTGCGGCGCCTCGACGATCCCCACGACCGTCGGATATACCGCGTCATCCTCACCCCAGACGGCGACCGACTCCTCGACGACATCCTCCCCCACTACTACGCCGCGGCTGAACGGGTCTGGGCCATCCACCCGGACGAGCGGGTCGCTCCCCTGGTCCGAGAACTCCAGGAGCTTGCTCGCCAGGCCGGCGCCGTGGCTTCCAGCCTGAATGCCTTCGATCCTTCCACTCCGGCCCACTCCGGCCCACTCGACACCCGTCGCCCCCGCCGAGCGTCCCACCCGCGACCCGATGCGACCGCCGCTCCCGCCCCTCCCGGGGATTCCCTGCGCACCAGCGATCTGTAAGTCTTCCTCCGTTGCCCCCCGCCCCCCGCCCCCCGCCCATTCCGCCCCAACTGCTTCCGGGAACACTCCATTCCATGAAAACCCTCCTCCTTTGGTTCGCACGGCTCTTCTTCCGCTTCCGCGCCTACAACACCGGGGTGCTCACCCAACCGGGCCCGGTCCTGCTCCTCGCCAACCACCTCTCATGGCTCGACTGGCTCTTTCTCGGAGTCTGGCTGGACGACGACTGGAAATTCGTCACCTCGAGCGAGGCCGCCGAACTGAGCTGGCTTCATCGGAAGGTCATGGTCAACCGGCGCACCTTCCCCATCGAGGTGACCTCCCCTTACTCGCTCAAGCGCATGGCCGAGTTCCTCGAAAAGGGCGGCCGCCTTGTTCTCTTTCCGGAAGGACGCCTTTCCCGTACCGGGGCTCTGATGAAGCTCTTCGATGGCACCGGTTTTCTCATCTTCAAGACCCGGGCCAAGGTCATCACCGCCTACCTGCGCGGCGCCCAACGTGTGGCGCTTTCTCCACACCCGGGCTGGAAACGTTGGTTCACGCCGGTTTCCGCCCACTTCAGCGATGTGCTCACCCCGCCCCACCCGGAGCAGGTCAGCACCACCGAAGCCCGCGGCATGCTCACTGCGTGGCTGCGCGACCGCATGGTCCACCAGCAATTCGAAGTCGAGATGACCTTCGGGCCCCGGCATCTCCTCGATGCCGTCGTGGAAATCGGGTCCCGCCGCCCCCGCTTCGAGGTCCTGCGCGACACCACCCAGCAGGGCCTCACCTACCGGCGTCTGCTGGTGGGCACCGACCTTCTCGCCCGTCAATGGCAAACCCTGCTGCGCCCGGATGTTCCCCGCGTCGGGGTCCTCCTACCCAATGTCAACGCCACCCCCGTCACCCTGCTCAGCCTCTGGGCCGCCGGCCGCATTCCCGCCCTGCTCAACTTCTCCACCGGCCCGACCGTCATGCTCCGTTGCTGCGAGTTGGCCGGCCTCCAGCAGATCATCACCTCCCGGCTCTTCCTGGAACGTGCCCGCATTGACGGACGCGCCTTCACCGACGCCGGCATCGAACTGATCTACCTCGACGACGTCCGCTCCCGCATCCCGGGTTCCGATCGCCTGCTCGCTCTCCTCAAAGGCTGGCTCACCGGGCATGCCGCGCTTCGCACCGGCGCGTCAGGCGACGACACCGCAGCCGTGCTGTTCACCAGCGGTTCCGAGGGCCTGCCCAAGGGAGTCCAACTCACCCACCGCAACCTCCTGGCCAACCTCCGTCAGATGCTGGCCTCCCTCGACATCCAGGACACCGACCGCTTCTTCAACGCCCTTCCCCTGTTCCACTCCTTCGGCCTCATGGCCGGCGTCGTCGCACCTCTCGTTCGCGGGGTCTTCTGCTTCCTGTACCCGTCGCCCCTCCACTACCGCATCGTCCCGACGCTGGTGTACGACACCAACACCACCCTCATGTTCGGCACCCCCACCTTCCTCAACGGCTACGCCCGGAAGGCCCACCCATACGACTTTCGAACCGTGCGCCTCCTGGTGGCCGGCGCGGAAAAGCTCCAGGAATCCACCTTCCAGTTCTACGCCCGCAAGTTCGGGGTCCGCGTCCTCGAAGGCTACGGTGCCACCGAGTGCAGCCCGGTAATCTGCCTCAATTCCCTCCTCGAACCTCGGGTCGGATCCGTCGGCCGGTTCCTCCCCGGCATCGAGTGGAAACTGGAACCCCAGGAAGGCGTGCCCGAAGGCGGCCGCCTCCTCGTCCGCGGCCCAAACGTCATGCAGGGTTACCTGAATCCCGATGCCAACGCCTCCTTCCTCGCCCTCAAGGGCTGGTACGACACCGGCGATATCGTGAAGGTCGAGGCGGACGGCTTTGCCTACGTCCTCGGCCGCCTTAAACGATTCGCCAAGATCAGCGGCGAAATGGTCAGCCTTACCGCCGTCGAAGACACCCTCGCCGGCGCCTTCCCCCAGTTCGGCCTGCGCTGCCAGGTCGCCGTGGTGGCCATGCCCGACGATGAAAAGGGCGAGAAGCTCGTCGCCGCCACCAACGAACCGCGACTCGCGCTCGAAGACCTGCGCGCTGTGATCCGTGGCAAAGGCTTCAGCAATCTCTGCGTCCCCCGCGAAATCCGCCACGTCCGCGAGATCCCCAAACTCGGCACCGGGAAGACCAACCATCGCGAACTGACCCGGTTGCTCACGGAATCACCCCAAACCGCCTGACCCGGCTCCCGGCCCGTTGATTCTCTTTCCCGATGAGCGTCCCCCCACCCCCAAGGCGCCGGCGCCGGCTCCTGGTCGCACTCACCCTGCTCGCCGCCGTCGGCCTGCTGGTTGCCCGCGCCCTGCTCTTCCAAGGCCCCTACCAGGAAATCACCGACCTGCCCGACCGGCCCATCGTGGACCTTCACTGCCATATCGCCGGCATCGGCGCAGGCGACAGCGGCTGCTTCGTGTCCCCGGCCATGCGGGCCAACTTCCGATTCAAGATCTACCTCGACGCCTTCGATGTGACCGAGGCGGATCTGATCGAGCACGGCGACATGTTGGTGGTCCGCCGCCTTTCGGAACTCCTCGCCCGCAGCCGCCACGTCCACCAGGCAGTTGTCCTCGCCATGGACGGTCCCATCGACGCCTCGGGCGAACTCGCCCGCGACCGCACCGAGGTCTACATCCCCAACGACTTCGTCGCCGCCGCGGTGAAACACCACACCAACCTCCTCTTCGGTGCCTCCGTCCATCCCCTGCGCCACGATGCCCTCGAACGTCTCGACAAGGTGGTCGCCCAAGGGGCGGTCCTGCTGAAGTGGCTGCCCTCCATCATGGACATCGATCCCGCCGATCCCAGGTTGATGCCCTTCTATCAACGCCTCGCCCACCACCGACTGCCGCTCCTCACCCACACCGGCGGCGAACGGTCCTTCACCACCGCCCGCGACGCGCTCGCGGACCCCCTCCGACTGCGCCTGCCCCTCTCCCTTGGCGTCACCGTCATCGCCGCCCATGCCGGCGCCGGCGGCGAGAACGAGGGAGAATCCGACTTCGACCGGCTCCGGCACCTGATGCGCGAATTCCCCAACCTCCACGCCGACATCTCAGCACTCACCCAGGTCAACCGGCTGGGCGCCTTGCGCGACGTCCTCGCCGCCCCCGAATGCCGTGGGCGCCTGGTGTACGGTTCGGACTTTCCCCTCATCAACACCGCCCTCGTCTCCCCCTGGTATCACCCCCTCCACATCCCCCTCGCCGAGCGTCAGAAGATCGCCGACCTCGACAACCCCTGGGATCGCGATGTCCAGACCAAGAAATCCCTCGGGGTCCCGCAGGAGGTGTTCACCCTCGGGGAGTCCCTCCTCCGAAGGTGAGCACCCCCCCCCGCGGAACCCGCCCATCGAGGGCGGGCGTACAGCCGCATCCATCAGCGCTCAACCAGGCAGTACAGATGCTCCCGACCGCGCAGGAACAGCTCATCCCCCACCACCGCCGGCGACGCATCGAACCCGTCATTCAGCGTGTTGGTCGCCAGTACCTTCAACTCCCGCGACCGCTCCAGCACCACCGTCGCCCCGTTCTGTCCCGGCCAGTAGATCCGGTTCCCCGCCAGAACCGGCGACGCATAGACACTCCCCAATTCGTTCACCCGCTCCTGCGAATAATGGGCCTTGCCGGTGATCGGATGCACTGCCGACAGAATTCCGGATGTCCGCTGGCAGAACAGCAGGACATCATCGAACAGCATCGGGGACGGCACGTACGGAGTGATCCGATCCTTGTTCGTCCACAGCACCGCGTCCGTGCCGGTCAGGTTCCCCTGACGCCCCCGTCGGATCGCCAAACCCGTCTCGTCCCGATGCCCGGACATCGCGAACAACGCCGTCTCGTTCGCCACGATCATCGGCACCGGATTCGATCCCAGTCCTGCGCACTCCCAGATCTGCTCCCCCGTCTTCGCATCGTAGGCCCTCACCGCATTGGACCCGCTCACGATCACCTCCGTCCGGTCCCCCTCCTGAAGCACCAGCGGCGTGGTCCAACCGGATCCCTCACGACGCTCGGTCTTCCACAACTCCCGGCCTGTCCGCTTATCCAATGCGTAGATGAACGACGGACCATTGTTGTCCTGCAAGACAATCAGCGCATCCCCGGCCAGTGTCGGCGAGGACCCCTCTCCAAATGTCACGTTCACCCGCCCAAGGTCCTTCTCCCAGATCCGGTTCCCTTCGAAGTCGTAGCAATGCAATCCGTGCGATCCGAAGGACACGTACAGCCGTTCCCCATCCGTCACCGGCGACCCCGAACTGTAACTGTTCGAGGGCTGCAACCGCCGTTCGTGCGGGAGTTCCTGCCGCGCAATCCGCTCCCACACCGGCTTCCCCGTCGCCCGATCCAGGCACAGCACCGTGAACGCCATCGGGGTCACCGGCGCTTCGCCGCCCCCTGGCCCGCGCCCCCCGAATCCACCCCCGCCCGGCCGTCCCCCACCAGGCCGCCCACCCTCCCTAGGAGGTCGCGGCTGACCTTGCGCCTGGCCCGCCACCTGCGGCGCCAGGTTCTCCAGACGCGCACCCTCGCGCACCGGCACCGTAGTCAGCACGAACACCTTGTCCTCCCAGATGATCGGCGTGGCATGGCCCCGCCCCGGGATCGCCACCTTCCACTTCACGTTCTTCTCCTCGCTCCATGTCAGCGGCGGATTCCCGTGTAGCACATGACCGTTCCCGGCCGGACCGCGCCAGGCTGGCCAGTTGCGTGCGTACTTGTCCGCATCGGCGCCCGACGCCGACCCGGCAACTCCGTGGACCAAGAGCAAACTCGCCAGCGGCAGCGACCACCGGCGAAGTGACCGATCGAAGGATCGTGAGGACATGGAGGGGATGATTTGGACGTGTCAGTGAATCAGTCCTCACCCCGCAGGCACGCCTCGGGGGCCGAACCCGGGGATCGAGGATACCGGGCACAAGACTGCCCCGGGTGATCCAGGGTTACACCAAGCCTTCGTCAGGCACGGACATCCTCGCCCATGCCGTCCCGGCAGGGCCGGCAGAAGTCTCACAGGACAGGCACACAACGCCGCCCTGACCTGCCCCTGACCCGAGGCAAGGCTGTCCGTTGTGGTCTATTGCGGGTTTCCACAGCCGCCAGACTGGAGCGCGGCGTCAATAGTAATAGGCCTGACTCGTTATATGGATCTATGTCAACGGAATTAAGCCTGCCTTATTGTTTTTCGTTCGGATCTACGTCAACTGTATAGCGCCTGCCTTATTGTTTTTCGTTTTCGATTTTGTTTACTCGCCCATGGCCCACGCCGCCATTGCGCCGATGTGGCGGCAGTTGGTATCGCGCCGAAGGGGACCGGGAATCAGCCGGTCAATCCACGGCAGCAGATCGCGAAAAGGGCTTTGGAGAATCTGTTCGAGATGGCCCAGCAGCGGAACGGGGTGCCAAGCCTTCGAGGCCGACACCCTTGACCGATGCAGCCCGGGCAAGCCTGGTCAAGCGCCTGGCACGGAGGGATCCGACCGTGGATCAGGTCGAAGCGCGGCTCTTGGTCTTCGCTTTCTTGTCGGTGACCGCATCCTTTCGCCAAGTCCGTTTGGGGGCCTTTACCACCAACCCCTTCTTGATGGCCTTGGCCGTCACCCGGACGTACCGCACCTCGCCGTTGGGAAGCAAGGCTTTCACCCGTTGCAGGTTCGGGAAGAACCGGCGCTTGGTGATCGCCGTGATGTGCGTCCCGATGCCCCCCTCCCGCTTCGGCTTGCCGCTTCGCCAGATGATGCTGCCCTTCGAAGGGCGAGCGCCCGTCATTTCACAAATCCGTGCCATGGCTGATTCCTCGTCGCGTCGTCAATAAAATGGTCGGGTTGCGTAACAAACCCCACGCCGAACAGCAAGCAGCATTTGGAGTGCGCACCCCAACCGAAAGAGGAACCTACTCCCGCGTGACCGCCCGCTCGCGGACTGGTATCGTCCTCCCATGGCCACGACGGCGGAGCCCTTGGTGACTCCCACCCCGACGACCGACACCCATACCCGTCCGGACGACACCGAAGACCCCGGCTACTTCGTCATCGTCTGGAACGATCCGGTGAATTTCATGGACTATGTCACCCACGCCTTCATGAAGGTCTTCGGCTGGCCCCGGCCCAGGGCGGAGAAACACATGCTTGAGGTGCACAACAAGGGACGCAGCATCGTGGCCCACGAGGGTTTCGAGAAGGCCGAGTACTACGTCCATCAACTTCAGGGTTACCACCTCCAGGCCACCATGGAAAAGGCCGGATGAAACTGCTCCTCCGCCAGCCCGACCGCCTGGTGTTCGCCCTGTCCTCCCGGGAGAAGACCCTCCTCGAGAACCTCATGGTATTCTTCCCCATGCGGCCCGACAACCCGCCCATCCTTTCCCGCGAACCCGACGCCCGCCTCACCGAGGCGACCGATCTCCTCCAATCCAATCTCCGCGAGCAACGCGCCGAACTGGCCGGCTGGATCCGCACCCACCTGTCCCCGGAAGGCGCCCTCCGCCCGCACGGCGAGGCCTGGATCCTCACCCTCTCCGGCGCCGACACCGAACGACTCCTCCAGGTCCTCAACGACCTCCGCGTCGGCGCCTGGCACAAGCTCGGCTGCCCCGAGGACATCGATGGCTCCCGCCTCGCCACCAGCCCGAGCCAGGCGCCCCTCTTCATGATCATGACCCTCGCCGGCCAGTTTGAGATGGTCCTCCTCGCGGCCGGCCACGCCGATGCCGTTGACCCCGAGGACCGGCCTCCTGAACCGGCCTGAAATCCGGTCCCGCACGTCATGGCGACGGCTCCCGCCACCCTGGATCACCGCCTCTGGTTCCCCGACCCTCGCACCGCCCTGCGCGACGGGCACCTCGATGGACTCGGGGCGGTCGGTGGCGATCTCCGATCCGAACGCCTCGCGCTCGCCTACCGCTGCGGCTTCTTTCCATGGACCGTCCGCCCCATCACCTGGTGGTCCCCAGACCCACGCGCCGTGTTCGAGCTGGGCCAGCTTCACCGCTCGCGCAGCCTCGAACGGACCCTCCGCCGCCAACCCTTCCGCCTCACCCGCAATCGCGCCTTCCGTTCCGTGATCGAAGCCTGTGCCTCAATCCCCCGACCCGGCCGCTGGATCGTCCCCGAGTTCATCGAAGCCTATTCCCTCCTTCACCAGCACGGCCACGCCCACAGCGTCGAGTGCTGGCTCGACGACCACCTCGTCGGCGGCATCTACGGCGTCGCCGTTGGCGGCCTCTTTGCCGGCGAATCCATGTTCCACCGCGCCAGCGACGCCTCCAAGGTCGCCGTCGTCGCCCTGCACGATCACCTCGTCGAACAGGGCTTCGCACTCTTCGATATCCAGATGATCACCCCCGCCACCGCCGCCCTCGGTGCCCGGGAAATCTCCCGCGACGAATACCTCCGTCGCCTATCCCGCGCCGTCGCCCTCCCCTGCCGCTTCGAAACCACCCCGGTCCATGAATCTTCCGGAGGGACGATCTCCGCGAGTCCTTGATCCATTGGGGGCTGCCCGGCGGCAATCAGCGCAACCGCGGGTCACGCCACCAGGACACATGCCCGTCCAGCCACAGCCGGTTCCGACCCCGCGCATGGGCCGAAAGTCCGCGCAATGCCTCTTCCACCCCGGGTGCTGTCGCCGGAAAATACACGTCCACTGCCCACTCCACCTCCGACATCCCCTCCGGCACCCCGACCATCGGTGACCGCGCCTCGCGCAGATCCAGAAGCCCCTGCGCCTTGCTCTTCCCCCAGAAATTGTCCAGAGGCACCGGATCCTCCTCCCGGTCAAACCGCCACATCCAGTACCGGACCGGCGCGGCGTTGGTGCCCGGCACCTGGCGCGTCGCCTCGACCTCCAGCACCTTGCGAGCCGCCAGCGAAGGGCATTCCCACACCGCCGCAGCCTGCACCTCGTTGCTCAACACCACCGCCGCCCAACCCGCCCGCGGATCGCTCGGCGGCCATCCGTCCCACGGTCGATACCCACCCGGCAGCGACGACTTCAAATCGCGCCGGTCCGGAAAGCGGTCGTCGTGATCCCCCAGATGCAACTCCCAGCCGAGGCCAATCTGCCGGAGGTTGGACCGGCAGGCGGTGGACCACGCATGCGCCTTGGCCCGGCCCAGTGCGGGCAGCAGCAGCGACGCCAGAATCGCGATCACCGCCACCACCACCAGCAACTCCACCAGCGTGAACCCTCCCGGGGGTCCCGGCACAATCCCCCGCCCCACCCGATGGCGCCTATTCCCGGGGCAGGGCGAACGCGACATAGGCATCTCCGCTCCGGGTTCCCAGTTTGCCGCCGCCACAGGCGATGACCACGTACTGACGGCCGTTCACCGCGTAGGTCGCCGGCGTGGCGTACCCCGCTGCCGGCAGGGACGCCTCCCACAGCACCTCCCCGCTCCGCGCATCGAATGCCCGGATCTTTTCATCCTTCGTCGCCGCGATGAACAACAGCCCGCTCGCCGTCACCACCGGCCCCCCGTAGTTCTCAGTCCCCGTCGGTGCCATCCCCTGCGCCGTCAACTCCGGCAACTCCCCCAACGGCACCTGCCACGCCAGTTCACCCCGGTTCAAATCGATCGCGGTCAACGTCCCCCACGGCGGCTTCACCGCCGGGTACCCGTCCGGGTCGGTCCACCGGTTGTACCCCGTGTGTCCGTACGGCGACCGGATCATCGCCAGGCCCCCCTCCGGCTCCGGATGCCGCTCCCCTGTTCGTCCCGCCTCCGGCGAAGGCTCGTCCCCCGTCCCAAGCAGCAGCCGCGCCAGGCCGCGCCGGTCGGGCTCCGACAAAAAGCTGAAGGCCGGCATCGTCCCGCGCCCCACATCCAGCAACCGCACGATGTCCTCCTCGGTCAACCGCTCCTCCAACCCGGTCAGCGGCGGAATCCCGCGACCCAGTTCCCCCTGCCGCTCCATTCCATGGCACGCCGCGCACACCGCACTGTAAAACTGCGCCGGCGTCCCCAGATTCCCCTCCCCCGTCGCCGCCCGCGTCTCCACCATCTGCAGAATCCACGGCATCTCGTTGGCATTGACATAGAGCCAGCCCGACGCCGGATCGAAGGCCGCCCCGCCCCACTCGGCCCCGCCATCGAACCCCGGAAAGATAATCGTCCCGTTCGTGCTCGGCGGCAGCCAGGGCTGGTGCGGAAGGATCTGCCGCCACCGCTCGAACACCGCCGCCCGCGCCGCCGGGGTCCGGTCCGTGATGATCTCCTCGCTGAAGAACTGCCGCGCAAACGGCGGCGGCTTCAACGGCACCGGCTGCGTCGGCCACGCCGATTCCCCCGCCAGATCCGAACGCGGCGCCGGCCGTTCCTCGATGGGAAACAGCGACCGCCCCGTCTCCCGCTCGAATACAAACACGTGCCCGGACTTGGTCACCTGCGCCACCGCATCCACCCGCCGCCCCTCGTGCTCGACCGTCACCAGCGTGGGCGGCGCCGGCAGATCCCGATCCCACAGGTCGTGCCGCACCACCTGGTAATGCCAGCGCCGCTTCCCCGTCGCCGCATCCAGCGCCACCAGGCAGTTCGCGAACAGGTTCTCCCCAATCCGATCCCCGCCCCAGAAATCAAACGCCGCCGATCCCGTCGGCACAAAAACCATCCCCCGCTCCACATCCACCGCCATCCCCGCCCAGCAGTTCGCACCCCCGGACACCTGCCACGCATCCGGCGGCCACGTCTCGTACCCGTACTCCCCGGGATGCGGAATGGTGTGAAAGATCCATTCCATCCGCCCGGTCCGGACGTCGTACGCCCGGATGTGTCCCGGCGCCGACGGACCCGGCCCCTCCGACACCCGCGTCGGCAGAATCAGCAGATCCCGATACAACGCTCCGGGCGTGTTCCCCAGGACGAACAAATCCTGCGCCGGCCGCCCCAATCCCTCCCGGATATCCACCCGTCCTCCATGCCCGAACGACTCGATCGGCCGTCCCGTCTCCGCATCGATCGCATGCAGAAAATAACCGGCCGTGTACAACACCCGCGCCCGGCCGTCCCCCCGCCACAACACCACCCCCCGGTTCACCCCCAGCGGATTGTTCCCCCGCCCGCCCGCAAACGGATCGAACCGCCACCGCTCCCGCCCGGTCTCCGCATCCAGCGCGATCAGTTTCAAGGCCGGCGTGGTCCCATACAGCACCCCGCCCACCACCACCGGATTGCACTGGATTTGCGTCCTCCCCTCCAGACTCGCATCGCCACTCCGGTAGGTCCACGCCACCTCCAACCGCCCCACGTTCCCCCGGTCGATCTGCGTCAGCCCCGAATAATGCCCCTGCCCCGGATCCCCCAACGCCACCGGCCAGTCCACTCCAGCCGCCCCCCACAAAGGCAGGGTCGAACCGACACCCATCACCAGCACCGCAAGGAGGAATCGCATGACGCCCCGCATCCTCCCGACCCTCACCCCAAAAGGCCAGTCCGACCGTGCTCAAATGGACTTAAACTTCGTGCATATGAACGAAGTTTAAGTCCATTTAGAACCCCGCTTCCCGGGCCCGCCGGCCGACCCATCCTCCCCCCCAACCCCCCCCCGCTCCCGACAATCCGCTGGCCCCGATCCCAGCCGCCCGGCAGCGTTGCCGCGCCGATGAACCTCACCGCCGACCCGATTCCTCGCCTGGTCCGGGACCTCGCCGTCCCGGCCAGCATCGGGTTCTTCTTCAACACCATGTTCAACGTGGTGGACACCTGGTGGGCGGGGCGCATCGCCACCCAGGCCCAGGCCGCCCTCTCCCTCTCCTTCCCCGTCTTCTTCATCCTCATCGCCATGGGCAGCGGACTCGCCCAGGGCGCCACCGCCCTCATCGCCAACGCCCTCGGTGCCGGCGACATCGCCCGGGCCCGCCACTACGCCGCCCAGGCCGCCCTCTTCGGCGTCGGCGTCGGCGCCGTCCTCACCGTCCTCGGCCTCCTCGTCGCCCCGTCCCTCTTCCGGCTCCTGGGCGCTTCCGACGAGTACCTCCGCTTCTGCCTCGCCTACATGAACCCGATCCTCGCCGGATCCGTGTTCTTCCTCCTTCAATCCGTCCTCAACGGCGGCCTCCAGGCCCAGGGCGACACCCGCACTTTCCGCAATGTCCTGATCGCCGGCTGCCTCCTCAATGCCATCCTCGATCCCTGGTTCCTCTACGGCGGCCTCGGCATCCCCCCGATGGGGATCGCCGGCATCGCCCTCTCCACCCTCCTCATCACCGCCGCCGGCGCCGCCTACATCGCCCGCTGCCTGCGCCTCACCCCGCTCGGACGCGGCCTCCGCGCGACGGACTTCCGCCCCTCCTCCGCCGCCTTTCGCGACATCGCCCGCCAGGGCCTCCCCGCCAGCCTCAACATGATGACCGTCGCCCTCGGAATCTTCGTCATCACCTGGTTCGTCAGCCGTTTCAGCGCGAAAGGGGTCGCCGCCTACGGCATCGCCACCCGCATCGAACAGATCATCCTTCTCCCCACCATCGGGCTCAACATCGCCACCCTCACCCTGTGCGGTCAGAACTTCGGTGCCGGCCGCCTCGATCGCGTCCGCGAAACCTGGCGCATCGCCGTCCGCTACGGCCTGATCCTCATGGGCGCCGGCGGCGTCGCCCTCCTCCTGGGCGCCGGCCCGCTCATGCGTGTCTTCTCCCAGGATCCCGCCGTCATCGACGCCGGAATAACCTACCTCCGCGTCGCCGCCCTGACCCTCGGCTCCTACGTCATCCTCTACCAGACCGTCTTCATGCTCCAGGGCCTCAAACGCCCCATGTTCGGACTCTGGATCGGCCTGTTCCGCCAGATCCTCGCCCCAGCCCTCGTCTTTCCGCTCCTCGCCTTCACCCTTGGCCTCGGTCTCCACGGCATCTGGTGGGGCATCGCCCTCGTCAACTGGGGCGCCGCCCTCGCCGCCTGGTCCTACGGTCGTTCCCAACTGCGGAACCTCGCCCCGTCCAGTCTTGGCTCGGAAGCCGTTTCCCCCCACCTTCGAACCGCGCCATGAGCGACCTCGCGCGCACCACCCTCTCGGTCCTCCGACATACCGCCGTGCGCCTGCGCCTCCAGCGCGCCCTCGACGGCCTCTGGCGTGGACTCCTGCTCGGTGCCGTCTTCTGGCTCGTCCTTCTCGCCGCCGCCAAGGCGTTGCCTCTCCCCCCGGCCCTCGCCCAATCCGCCTGGCTGCTCGTGCTCCTGACCGGCCCCGTCGGATTCGCCCTCGGTGGCTGGTGCCGCGTCCCCCTCCCCGAGGCAGCCCGACTCCTCGAACGTCGCCTGCCCCTCGCCGAACGTCTGACCACCGCCCTCGAACTCGCCAGCACACCGTCCCACGATTCTCACTGGACCCGCTTGGTCGCCGACGACGCCGATCGCGCCGCGCGCGCCATCGATCCCCGTCGGGACCTTCCCCTCTCGCTGCCCGTCATGGCCCGCTGGATCCCCGCGGCCCTGGCCCTCGTCATTGGGCTGGGATGGGTCCCGGAATACCGATCCCAGGCACGGCGCCATGCCCAACATCAGGCGGCCCGACTGCAAGCTTCAGGCCAGGACCTCTCCACCTGGGTCCGCCGCGATCTCCAGAACCGCCCCCCCCCAACAGAAACCACCCGCGAGACACTCGAAGAACTCGCCGCCCAGGCCGAACAGTGGGGTCGGACAGGCACCCGCCGCGACGACCCCGTGCGCCATCTCGCCCTGGCCGTCCACCGCCTCGAAGAAGAGGCCCGACTGCTCGCCGCCAGCCCCACCCCGGCCCGACTCCGTGCCGCCGCCCAAACCCCGTCCCCACCCTCCGCCGTCTCCTCCGCCAGTGGCCCCTCCCCGATCCCCTCCGAAATCCAACCCGTCACGGACCGCCCGATGAATCATGCCGCCGATCTGCACAGCCTCGCCGGCTCCCTCGATGCCGCCCAGGCCGCCCTCGACGCCTGGCACTCGAACGCCTCCCCGTCCGCCCGGCAGGACCTCGAACGTGCCCTCGATTCCCTCGCCAGCGCCGCCACCGCGCTGGGCCTCGACGCCGCTCCCTTCAACCCGGATCGCCTCCCTTCCACCGGTTCCGATCCCGCCGCGCCGATGTCCGCCGCCGCCCAGGCGCTCCAGGCCGAACTCGATCGCCTGACCCACCTGCAACGCCTCGCAGAGACCATCGAGACCCTGGAACAAGCCCAACGTGCCCTCCTGAATGACCGGCGCTGGCGGCCCTCCAGCCCCTCCTCGCCCTCGCCCTCCTCACTCGCAGCCGCCACCCTCGCAGCCCCCTCCGCTTCGGACGGCGATGGCTCCCCATCGGATCCCGGGATCGACTCTCCCACGGCGTCCTCCGGAGGCTCGCAACCTGGCCTCGGTTCAGCCCCCCCGAATCCCGATGCCTCCGCCCCAACCTCCGACCGCCCTTGGGCCGGACAGACCGAACTCACCCGCATCCCCGGCGCCCTCCTCCCCGAACCCAATCCGCTCACGATCCCGCTGCCGGGCCCCGGCCTGGGCTCCCCAGGCTCCACCCCCTACCGCCAGGCCGCTCAAGCCGCCCAGTCCGACGCCCGCCATGCCCTGAACCAGGACCGCATCCCCCGCGCCTATCGCAACGCCGTCCGCTCCTACTTCGAAGAACTCCCCTGATCCGCCACTCCGACCACGCCCGTCGCCGCGGTCCGAATGATGGCCAGACATTCACGGAAGGATGGTCTGGCGATGGCTTGACACCCCCGCCCACCATTTAACTCTGTCACCCATGACATTAACCCGACTTCTGGCCACAGGCCTCGTGGCGATCGGTGTTCAGGCGTCCGCCCAGGTTCCAGTCCCGGAACCGGGCCCTTCGGTGGTGATATCCAACCTCGCCTACACCGCCTGGTCGTCCGCCACCATCGCCGCCGCCGGCCGCGCCGAAGGCAGCATTGTCATCTCCAATCTCTCCACCGCCACCCGCGGCGGCATCGTCATTTCGAACATCAGCGTGACCTACACCGGCGAAGTCGGCCCGGCCACCCAGGTCGGCGGCCTTCACGGGGCCTCCGGGATCAACTACTGGGAACCGTCCACCCCGTTCCTCAGCCGCGCCATCTCCAACGCTCCGCCCATCTCCGACATCATCACCCTGGTCGGCGGGATCGGCGAAACCAGCCTGATCACCTTCTCCGAACCCGTCCTCGATCCGATCCTTCTCATTGTCAGCCTCGGCCGCGTCGATGTCGAAGTGCGGTACATCTTCGATCAGCCGTTCGAGATCCTCAGCCAGGGACCCGGATACTGGGGCGACGGCCTCTTGTCCCGTGCAGAAGGGAACGTCCTCGTCGGCTACGAAGGCCACGGCGCCATCCAGTTCTCCGGTCCCGTCTCCTCCATCTCCTGGACCGTCCCCGACGCCGAATCCTGGCACGGTTTCACCATCGGCATTCCGTTCGTCCCCAGCCCCGCCGGCGTCCCGGAAGGCGCACCAGGCCCCTGGCTCCCCCTGATCGCCACACTGACCTTCATCGGGTGGGCCGCCCGCACCCGCCCGCGCTCGAAGCCCTGACCGGGCACCGTCCCCCATTTAGCCAGTCTCCCCTCCGTGCCCTGCGGGCCACGCCACGCGAATGGCTGCCGCCAGAGCATCCACGTCCTCCTCCCGCGTGTCCCACGCGCACATCAGGCGGCACCCGGTTCGCCCTTCAAAGACATAGAACGCCCAACCCTCCGCCCGAAGCGCCCGGATCACCGGTTCCGGCAGTTCGACAAACAGGGCGTTGGATTCCCTCGGATGCAGCAATCGAATCCCGGGCAGACCGCCCAGCGCCGCTTCCAGTCGCTCCGCCATGGCGTTCGCCCGACTGGCGTGACGTCGCCATACATCCCCCTCCAGCAGACCGAGCCACGGCGCTGCCAGGTATCGCATCTTCGAGGCCAGTTGCCCTCCCTGCTTGACCCGGTATTCCATCTCCCGCGCCACCTCCGCATCAAACACCACCACCGCCTCGCTCCCCACCCCCCCGTTCTTGGTCATCCCCAGGCTCAGCACATCCACCCCTGCCCGCCACGTCACCTCGCCCGGCCCGCACCCGAGCGTCACCAGGGCGTTCGCCAATCGCGCCCCGTCCATGTGGACCTTCAGTCCATGCCGATGCGCCACATCCGTCAGCGCCGCCACCGCCTCCACCGCGTACACCGTCCCCCGTTCCGTCGCCTGGGTCAGGCTCAACGCCCCCGGCTTCGACGCATGCAGTGGAAAATGGGAGAGAATGGCCTCCTCCACCGACTGCACTGTGAGCCGCCCGTGCGCCCCTTCCAACGCCAGCAGTTGCGTCCCCCCGCCAAAGAACCCCGGTGCCCCGCACTCGTCCTGCCGGATATGCGCCTCCGCATGACAGATCACCGCATGGTACGGCCGGCACAACCCCGCCAGGGCGATTGCGTTCGCCGCCGTGCCGTTGAACACGAAGAACACGTCGCACCCCGTCCCCAACCACTCCCGGATCGCGTCGCACGCCCGTGCCGTCCACGGATCATCGCCGTACCCCAGGACATGCCCCCCGGCATTCGCCTCCTCCAGCATTCTCCAGACCTCCGGACACACCCCGGCATTGTTGTCGCTGGCAAACTGGCGCGGCCGCCCCGGAACTTCGTTCAACACCGCCCCATGCAACCGGCCCCACTCCCGCCCCGCCAAGTGCAATCGCTCCGCCCCGACGCTCCGAATCATTGACAGTTAATAGGTCAGGCGCTTTGCCGTTGACGTCCGATTCCAGCCGCCCCTCCGACAAACCCGATGCCGCCGCGGTGGATGGATCCGCCGGTCAACAGCACTCTGCCTGACTATTTGATTTGAGTGATTTAATAGGTCAGGCGCTTTTCCTTGACGCCCGGTTCCAGCCCGCCCCTCCAACAAACCCGATGCCGCCGCGGTGGATGGATCTGCCGGTCAACAGTAATCCGCCTGACTATTTATACTGAATGAATGTCAACAGCAATATGCCTGACTATTTATATTTATATCTTAAGATCCCCCCTTCGAAGGATCGCCCTCCCGCCCAGCCGGCTTCTACCCTCACTCTCACTCTCACTCTCAAAGGGTGCTTCCAAACCGGTCTTTCTCGCACGCACGCCCCCAAACCTCCTTCGCCCGCCAGGGCGGTTCGAACCCAATAATCCACAGGCCAGAACGGCCCTCCAGGGATTCGCCCTGGCAAGCCGTGCATCCCGGAGTTGTGGGTGAGGAGGCAGCGAATCGGAGGGACGAGCTCCGCGAGTCCTCAATCCAACGCTCCACTTCCCTTGAGGCCTCGTGGAATTCGGCCCTACGAAGCAACGCTTCGCGACGTTCGCGCCTCGACCCACAACTCCAGGATGCACCGCCGGCAAGTGCGCCTCGGTTTGCAGCTTGACCCGGTCCGATCCCCACATCTAAACACTCCGGTCCGTCGGCAGCCGATGGGTACCGGATCGCTTCTGAGATCGGACTCGCGTTCGCAGTTCAGGACGGGACCTGTATTCGAAACTACCACGGCGCGGCCCGGCGTGCTCCAAGGCACATCGGTCCCCCGCGCGTCGTCCGTGGTCGCTGTCGGCAGATGACCCTGATACAAATTCAATTCACCACACCCAAACTTGGCTCCACCCTGCCGAATCCTGCCCCACTCCAACCCCATCCATGAAGCCTAGTCACCCTCTCCTCCTATCGATCGCCCTGGCGGCCGCCCCATGGGCCTCCGCCCAGGAAATCACCCCGGTCTGGGTCCAGCACACCGCCCTCCCGGAAGCCCAGATCAAACACCCCATCCTTCGCGCCCAGTTCGGCGACGAAACCCCGAACGGCACGTCTGTCATGGACTTCTGGTCGGGCTTCGAACGCTACGACGCCACCCGCGTCGTCATCGGCGTCAAGGAAAACGGCATCAATGAGTCCGACCCCGGCCTCTCCGCCGCCCAACGAACCCTCGCCGAACGCTACCCCGACCGCTCCCTGATCTACCTCGACGCCGCCACCGGCGACTACATCGGCATCGCCCATGTCATGCCGCTCCGCCCGGTGCCCATGGAGCAGGAGTGGATCGACCGCGAAGGCTCCCTCGACGGCTTCGAATGGAAGTGGGCCTTCGATGACGGCGCCCCCGGCCAGAAAGCGATCTACTCGACCTACAAGAACAAGATCCTCCGCTGGGCGCCCCTGCCCGAGGGCGGCTGGTCCAGCACCCCCACCATCGCCTTCGAGGAACCCACCCCCGGCACCCAGGCCGCCATCGAGGCCGAGGCCGCCGGCATCACCACCGAATACTCTGAAGCCGACGGCCCCTGGTGGCAGTGGCGCTTCGCCCACCTCCGCGTCAGCGGCAGCGGCGCGGATACCAGGATCATCGCCGGTGGCATCACCTGGCGCCGCGGCATGCACAACCAGTACCTCGCCACCACCGACGGCCTGAAGTTCAAGCCTGTCGCCCGCGTGAACGACCGCGACGGCGGCCTCAAGACCACCTACGGCGGCGGCGGCCAGGGTACCAGCGCCCTTCGCCATGGCACCGACCCCACCCGCCCCAATCTCCTCACCCAGTACAAGTGGGGCTACCCCTCCGATCAGGGTGGCGGCGTTCGGCGCTTCACCTTCGATCCCGACGACGTCGGCAATGTGAAGGAGAGCAACCCCGGCAAAGGCTACGACCCCGACATGCAGGTCGGCTTCTTCAACCAAAACCACGGCAGCCATGGCATGCCTGGCTGGGAATGGGACCAGGTGGGCGGTTGGCCCGGAGAAGTGCGGGACACCTATGATGGCCTCTGGCCCGCCAACATGGAGGGCGCCGATGAAGTGGACTACATCGTCTCCTACTCCATGCCGAGCTGGAACAACACCCTCGGCGGCAATTACCGCCCCGGCTGGCTCGCGGTCCACCGCCTCAACGGCGACACCGCCAGCGGCAACAGTTCCTTCCAGATCCCGGTCACCGAAGAGGACGAAGGCAATCCCGCCGTCGGCCCCTTCTTCGGCGTCACCCGCGGGGATGTGCAGGTCTATCCCGATCCCGAAGTCCCCAACAAATCCACCGTCCTCTGGGCCGGTGAAAGCATTGGCTTCGGCGTCTTCACCGTTCAAAACACCCCCGCCACCCTGGTCTCGAGCCCGGCCAGCCAGACGGTCGCCGCCGGCTCGACCGTGACCCTCACCGCCGAAGTCACCGGCAGCCCCAACGACTTCCAGTGGTACCGCAACGGCATTCCGGTGCCGAAAACCCCCTACACCCCGGGCGCCCGCAAGGTCTCCCTCACCATCACCGAGGTCACCCAGGCCGATGCCGGCACCTACGTCCTCCGCTGGAACAATCCCGTCAGCGGTCCCGGCGCCACCGCGCCTGCCGTCCTCACCGTCACCGGTGCCCATGTCCGCTGGGCTGGAAGCACCGACATCTTCCTCGAGGCGGCCATGCTGCCCTTCGAAGGGGAACTCACCACCGGAGCGAACTCCTTCACCCTCACGACCGGCGGCTACGGCGCCTTCAATACCGCGGGCTTCGAGAATCCCGACAACCGCGGCGACTTCGGCTACTTCCGCTACGAAACCGTGGTCGGTGACTTCGACAAGAAGGTCCGCGTGGTCAGCCTGACCTCCCAGGACGAACTCGAAGGACCCGCGTCCCTCGCCCGCGCCAGCCTCATGGTCCGCGAGTCCCCCAACGGCGCCATGGCCCGTACCCTCGAGATCTTCGCCGCCAATCCCGATGGCGCGAACCTCGTCCGCGTCGCCGGCCGTTCCCGCACCGGACAAAACTACTCCCCCACGATGAGCCGCAACTACCCCGGGGTCGCCGAAAACCTCCCCAACCAGTGGCTCCGCATCCGTCGCGTCGGCAATGCCTTCTCCTTCTTCGTCGGCACCGACGGCAACACCTGGTCTCTCATCTCCGAACAGTACGAGGCCATGTCCGCCACCCTCTACGTCGGCGCCTACGCCGCCACCGATGAGATCAACGGCGTGTCCACCGTGCGTGCCGAGTTCGCCAATTACGGCGATCATATCGCCACCGATACCACCCCGCCGGCCCTCGTCTCCGTCGGTACCCTCGACAAACTCACCGTGGGCGTGAAGTTCTCCGAGGCGGTCAATCCCCTCACCGCCACCGATCACCGCAACTACTCCATCAGCCAGGGCACCATCTACAACGCCCGCATGGGGCTCAGCGACCAGACGGTCTATCTCGATGTTGCCGGCCTCACCGCCGACACCTTCACCGTCACCGTCCAGGGCGTCGTGGACCTCGCCGGCAATGCCGTCCCCGCCGGCTCCTCCGCCTCCGGCCGCCGCTCCAACTGGATCTCCACCGACATCGGCTACATCCAGGACCTCGCGGCACGTCCCACCCCGGGTGACGATCCCTACGTCGTCGGTCGCGCGGTCGCCATCTCCTCCACCACCAACCCGGAGGTCGAGATCATCGGCGGCGGCTCCAACGCCTACAACATCGGCGACTACATGCACTACCTCTACCGCGAGTACACCGGCGACTTCGATGTCGTCGTCGCGGTCAACCGCTTCAACCGCCGTGGCATCGCCGGCGGCTACGGCAACGGCGGCCTCCACATCCGCGCCGGCCTCTACCGGACCGACAACGACGAAATCGGCGAGAACACCAAGGTGCCTTCCTACGTGAACATCACCTACTACGAGGGCTCCGACCCCAACCGCGCCGCCATCGAACTCAACCGGCCCGCCCCCGGCGACGGCTACGGCAATAACAATCCCAACGACAACAACACCGAGATCGACGGTCTCCTCGGCTTCTTCACCGGCCTCGGCGCCATCAACGCCGCCGGCGAACTCTCGCCCCAATACTCGCCCACCCAGGCCAAATGGCTCCGGGTCCAGCGCGTCGGCCAGGCGTTCACTTCCTACCTCTCCTACAACGGGACCACCTGGCTCGAACAGGACGCCCCCAATCGCATCATGGAAAACCTCCCGGCCACCGTCCTGGTCGGCTTCGGCCACCAGAACGACACTGGCTACGGCGTCCCGCCGGAAGACAACACCTACGGCGGCAACGGCACCCCCCATCAGAACGAATCCAACTACGGCGTGCTCCGCATCAGCCGTCTCGGCGACTTCGTCACCATCGACGATGAGGGCCCCGGCCAGCCCGTCATGCTCGAAATCGCCCGCGCCGCCGGCGGCGCCCTCACCATCAGTTGGACCGGCAGCGGCGTGACCCTCGAATCCGCCACCGCCGTCACCGGGCCGTTCAGCCCGGCCGGCCTGCCCGTCACCACGATCGGCGACCGCCATACCGTGACCGTGACCCCGAGCGCAGCGGCAGCCTACTATCGCGCCCGGCGCTAAACCCGGTCCGCGCCCCGCGCGGGCTCCCATCCACTCGAAGGGCCGGGCGAAAGCCCGGCCCTTTTCTTTTCATCCCATGCACCGTCGCTTCCCCGCTCCCCATCCCTTCCGCGCTACGATCGGACTCCTCCTCCTCGCGATCCTCGTCCCGTCCTTCGCCCCGGCCATCCACGCCGCCCCCCGCTGGACCCAGCTCGACGGATATCGCCGCGCCCCGCTCCCCCTCCCCGCCCAGGGGCAGCCCGGCTTCACCTCCATCCCCGCGGTGCCCGCCGGCATCCGCTTCACCAATCGCCTCTCAGAAGTCGCCGCCCTCACCAACCACATCTTCCTCAACGGTTCCGGCGTCGCCCTAGGCGATATCGACGGCGACGGTCTCCCGGACCTCTTCTTCGCCTGCCTCGAAGGTCCCAACCGCCTCTATCGCAATCTTGGCAACTGGCGCTTCCAGGAACTCGACCCGGGCCCCGCCGCCTGCCCCGACCAATACTCCACCGGCGTCGCCTTTGCCGATGTCACCGGCAATCGTCACCTCGATCTCCTCGTCAACGGCATCGGTACCGGCACCCGGCTCTTCCTCAATGACGGCTCCGGCCGGTTCTCCGAGGCCCCCGATTCCGATCTCCCCACCCGCCGCGGCGCCATGTCCATGGCCCTCGCCGACATCGACGGCGACGGTCACCTCGATCTCTACGTCGCCAACTACCGGGCCTCCACCATGCGCGACGCCTTCCAGCTCCGCTTCTCCGTCGCCATGATCCAGGGCCAGCCGGTCGTCACCCGCGTCAACGGCCGCCCCGTCTCCGAACCCGACCTCGTCGGACGCTTCACCGTCTCCCCCAACGGCGTCCCCATCGAGCACGGCGAGGTGGACCGGCTTTACCTCAACGACGGCACCGGACGGTTCCGCCTCGTTCCATTCACCACCGGCGCCTTCCGCGATGCCAGCGATCAGCCCCTCGCCCGCCCCCCCTTCGACTGGGGCCTCTCCGTCATGTTCCGCGACCTCAATGGCGACGGTCTCCCGGACCTCTACGTCTGCAACGATTTCCATTCCGAGGACCGCGTCTGGATCAACCGTGGCGACGGCACCTTCCGCGAAGCCCCGCCTCTCACCCTCCGCAAGACCAGCCACTTCTCCATGGGCGTGGACTTCGCCGACATCGACCGCGACGGCCACGAGGACTTCTTCCTCACCGACATGCTCTCCCGCCGCCACCGCAACCGCATGCGCCAGGTCAGCGGTCACATGCCCCAATCCCACCCCGTCGGCGCCGTCGATTCCCGACCCCAGTACGTCCGCAACACCCTCTTCCTCAATCGCGGCGATGGCTCCTACGCCGAAATCGCCCACTTCGCCGGACTCCACGCCTCCGAATGGTCCTGGGGCCCCGTCTTCCTCGACGTGGACCTTGACGGCTACGAAGACCTCCTCATCCCCACCGGCTTCGAACGCGACGTCCAGGACATCGACGTCGCCGACGAAATCGAGCGCATCCGTCTTCGCGACCGGCTCCCCGACTTTCAGGCCCTCATGCTCCGCCGCCGCTTCCCCCGTCTCGACATCCCCAATGTCGCCTTCCGCAACCGCGGCGACCGCACCTTCGAGGACGCCGGCGCCGCCTGGGGCTTCCAGTCCACCCGCGTCTCCCACGGCATTGCCCTCGCCGACCTCGATGGCGATGGCGACCTCGACCTCGTCATCAATTGCCTCAACGACGGCCCCCTCCTCTACCGCAACAATTGCCCCGCTCCGCGCCTCGCCATCCGTCTCCGCGGCGCCCCCCCAAACTCCCACGGCATCGGCGCACGCCTCCTCGTTCGCAACGGTCCCGTCCCTCTCCAATCCCAGGAGGTCATCGCCGCAGGCCGTTACCTCAGTTCCGACGATCCCCTCCGCGTCTTCGCCGTCCATCCCGACCAACGCCCCCTCTCCCTCGAAGTCCGCTGGCGTTCCGGCCGTGTCTCCCACCTCGACGGACTCCTCCC
>JAHCBA010000064.1 GCA_019634625.1 Verrucomicrobiia bacterium | reverse complement strand
ACCGCGTCAGCAGAATATCGCCTGGCGCTTTACGTGATCGGCGGCACTGCGGGACGGAGCGACAAGCGGGTGCTCGATCCTGAGGCGATCCGGGCGGAGCTGGCGCGGGGCGGACAACTGCCGCTGGGTCAGATCCTGCGGCTACGGATCCGGCATATGACTGACGGGGTGTTCCTGGGCTCGAAGGAGTTTGTGGACCAGATGTGGGAACGGCACCGGGACAAGTTCGGGAAGCGACGCAAGAGCGGCGCGCGGACCATTCGCGGCGCCCCGATCCCGGGCCTTACCGTGCTGCGCGATCTCCGCGTCGATGCGGTGGGATAGGATCCTCTCCTTCACCCCCCCGGTTCCCATTCCAGCAATGGGTATCGCCTCCAATCCGCGTCGTCGAAGTGCCACCACTCCGAGGCGATTCCTACAAACCCTGCCCCAGTCATCGCGGCATGAAGCCATCCGGCATGGAGCCGCGCCATCCGGGAGGCCCCGGGCGCATCCCGTCGGGCGGATTCCCCAAAGGCATCATGCACGGAAGGCATCTCCAACTCGCGCCCTTGCCCATCCACCAGGGTCACATCTACGGCTGCGCCTCGCGTATGCCGCGATCCCAGGTCTGGGGAAGCCACAAACCTTGGATCCGGGCACGCCGCCCAGAGGGCCCGCTGAGCGGAAGGTGGCCGATAGGCATCCAGCACCTTCAGCTTCAGCCCCCGTCCCACTAACATCTCAGCCCCCGTCCTTAGCTTCCACGCCGTCTCGCGCCTCAACCAGGCCTCGGCCGACGCATAGAGTACCCGCCCTGTCAGATTGTCGTTCGTCGCGTAACGGAGTGCGATCACCCAACCTGCATCGACCTCGCGCAACCGCACCAACGCCTCGGGAGGCCTCTTCACGCCGCGATGTTTCCCTGCCCAGGTCCCGCCCTCAAGGCCCCATCCAATCACGCCGACGCCCTGCCCTGCCCGGCCCGCTGGCCATTCCAGACTGGCGTTTGCCGCCGCGATCCCCCAATTTTCGGCCGGAATGAAGTTCATTCTCTCCACGCACAACATCACCCTCACCCAAGCCATCGAGGACCACATCCTCACGCGCATCGACAAGCTCGAACACCTTTACCGGCGGGCTCTGGAAGCGCGGGTGATCGTGGAGCACGATCACACCCGGGGGCCCGAAAAGGCGTTCAAGTGTTCCATCCGCCTGGCCGTGCGCGGCAACGATCTCTACGCCGAGGACGTTGAGGCCGATCTCTATGCAGCCATCGACCTCGTCGCCAAAAAGGTCGAGACCCAAATCCGCAAGAAGCGCAGCAAAGTCAAGGCCCGCAAACATACCGAAGCCGCCAGCATCAAGCTGCGCCGCCAGCATAACGGCGAATGAGGTTGATCCGCTCCCGCCTGCTCCTCCCCGTCACCGCGCCGCCCGTCGAGGACGGCGCGGTTCTCGTTTCCGGCAATCGTATCCTCGCCTCCGGTACCTGGAAGGATCTACGCCATCACCCTGCTGCCGTTCTCGATCTCGGGGATGCCGTCCTCCTCCCTGGACTGATCAATGCCCACTGTCACCTCGACTATACCCACCTGGTCGGACACCTGCCGCCTCCACGCCGCTTTACCGATTGGATCCAAGGCGTCCTCGCCCTCAAGGCCCAATGGAGCTTCAGCGAATATGCCGCCTCCTGGCTCGACGGCGCCCGCCAACTCCTGCACGCCGGCTGCACTGCCGTCCTTGACCTCGAAGCCGTCCCCGAACTCCTCGCCGAAACCTGGAGGGCCACCCCGCTCCGCCTCGTCTCCGCCTTCGAACTGACAGGCGTCCGCTCCAACAGGCCCGCCGCCGACATCCTTGGCGAAACCCTCGCCCGCATCGACGCCCTGGACCACCCCCGCCATCGCCCGGCGCTCGCCCCTCACGCCCCCTACTCCACCCGGCCCGACCTCGTCCGCCTCGCCGCACGCGCCGCCCGGCAACGTGGCCTGATCGCCACCATGCATGTGTCGGAATCCCGCGAGGAATACGACATGTTCCGTCATGCCCGGGGCCCCATGTTTCAATGGCTCGACTCTCAACGCGACCTCTCCGACTGCGGCCATGCTTCGCCCGTCCGCCTCGTTGCCGAAACCGGCCTGCTCAGTCCCGCCACCGTCCTCGCCCATGTGAACTACCTCGACCACGATGACCCCCGGATCATCGCCGACTCCGGCACCACTGTCGTTCACTGCCCACGGAGTCATGACTACTTTCAACACGCCCCTTTTCCGCTCGGCACCCTCCGCGACGCCGGCGTCCCGGTCGCCCTCGCCACCGACAGCCTCCTCTCCATGCGCCGCACCGGACGTGACATGCCCCGCCTCGATCTGCGCCCCGAACTGGCCACCGCCGCCCGTTCCTTCCCCCACCTCTCCCCGCGCGACCTCCTCGCCATGGTCACCGTCACCCCCGCTCAGGCCATCGGCCGCGCCAGCGTCCTCGGCACCCTCCAACCCGGAACCGTCGCCGATCTCGTCGCCTTCCCCTGTGCCGCAAACGCGACCGACGCCGAGGCGGCACTGATCCACAGCTCCGAACCCGTTCTCGCCTCGATGATCGACGGCGAATGGATCATCGCCCCGCCCTCGGAACGTCCGGGACAGCCGCCATGAACCCCCACCCCAGCCAGGTGGTCCTGGTGACCGGCGCCGGCGGTGGCCTCGGTCAGGCGCTGGTGAACACCTTTGCCCAACGCGGCTGGACCGTCGCCGCCGCAGGTCACTCCGCCCTTCCCTGCGCCCCTGCCGACACCGTCTGGCCCTGCCGCCTCGATGTCACCCAGAGCCCCTCTTGCCGCCAGCTTGTCGCCGCCATCCTCGCCCGATGGGGACGCCTCGACGCCCTCATCAACAACGCCGGCCTCTCCCTCGATGCCATCCTCCCCCGCCTCGATCCCGCGGACTGGGACCGCGTCCTGGATGTCAACCTCAAGGGCGCCTTCCTCTGTAGCCAGGCCGCCCTGCCGTCCATGCTCGAAAACAAATCGGGCCACATCCTGAACATCGCCTCCTTCGCCGCCCGCTCCGGAGCCCCAGGTCAGGCCCACTACGCCGCCGCCAAGGCCGGCCTGATCGGCCTGACGTTGTCTCTCGCTCGGGAAGTCGGCCCCCTCGGGGTCTGCGTCAATGCCATCCTCCCCGGCGTCCTCGACACCCCCATGACCCGCTCGCTGCCCGTCTCCCGCCTGGAGGCCTTTCGCCAGCAAAGCGTCTTCGGACAGCTTGCCAGCGTTGGCGATGCCGCCGTCGCCGTGGAACATCTCGCCCGTCTCCGTCATGTCTCCGGCCAGATCATCCCCCTCGACGGTCGGATTGCGCCCTGGACCTGAACCATGCTCAGGCCAGCCCGTTCGCCAAACCATCCGGGTCCCCACCGGCCGGGCCGCTTTCGCTTGAGCATTCTTCCGGGACCGGCAAGAACAGGTCCACGATGAAGCCAACACGCGCCCCGGCCCTCGCCCTGGCCCTGATCGCCCTGGTCGCGAGCCCCGCCCATGCCCAGTTGTCCGAGGCGCTCCGCGACCAGCTCCCGCCCCCTGCCTCCCGCCCCGTCTCCTTCACGGACGAAGTCCGCCCCATCCTCGATGCCAGTTGCGCCAGTTGCCACGGCCGCGGCAAGAGCCGCGGCGGATTCCGCATCGATACCCGCGAAACCCTGCTCGGAGACCCCGACCACGACCCCGTCGTCATCGTCGGCAACAGCCGCGACAGCTACTTCATCCACCTCGTCTCCGGTCTCGATCCCGCCAACGTCATGCCCGACAAGGGCACCCGACTGACCGCCGACCAAGTCGCCATCCTCCGCGCCTGGATCGACCAGGGCGTGGCCTGGGACCCCGCCATCTCCTTCGGCCGCGAGGACCATCGTCACCTGCATCCCCGCCAACCCGACCTCCCGCCCCCCACCGGCGACCTCACCCACCCGGTGGACCGCCTCGTCGCCGCCTACCTACACCGCCAGGGCCTCGCCGTGCCACCCCCCGTGGAGGACCGCACCTTCGCGCGCCGCGTGCATCTCGACATCGTGGGCCTCCTGCCCTCGCCCGCGGAACTCGATGCCTTCCTCAACGACCCCCGTCCCGACCGCCGCGAACGCCTCGTGGACGCCCTGCTCGCCGACCGGCCCCGCTACGCCCAGCACTGGCTCACCTTCTGGAATGACCTCCTTCGCAATGACTATCGCGGCACCGGTTACATCGACGGCGGACGCGAGCAGATCACCCAGTGGCTCTACTCCGCCCTCCGTGACAATCAGCCCTACGACCGCTTCGTCCGCGAACTCGTCGATCCTCGCGATAATGGCCCCCGCGGCTTCACCAAGGGCATCGTCTGGCGCGGCGCCATCAACGCCTCCCAAACCCCTCCCATGCAGGCCGCCCAGAGCATCTCCCAGGTCTTCCTCGGCGTGAACCTCAAGTGCGCCGCCTGCCACGACAGCTTCATCGACGACTGGCAGCTCACCGACGCCTACGGCCTCGCCGCCGTCTATGCCGATGACCGCCTCGAACTCGTCGAATGCGACCGGCCCCTCGGCCGCTTCGCCACCGTCAAATTCCTGTTTCCGGAACTCGGCGATCTCCCCACCCAGGCCCCGCGCGAGGACCGTATCGCCCAGCTCGCCCAACTCGTCACCAACCGGGATAACGGCCGCCTCTCCCGCACCGTCGTGAACCGCCTCTGGGCCCGCTTCTTCGGACACGGCCTCGTCGAGCCCGTCGATGTCATGCAGAACCCCGCCTGGGACGTGGACCTCCTCGACTGGCTCGCCGAGGACCTCGTGGCCCACGATTACGATCTCCAGCGCACCATGCGCCAGATTCTCACCTCCCGGGCCTACCGCTTCCCCTCCGTGGACCTCCCCGAACCGCCCGTCCCGGACTACACCTTCCGCGGTCCTGCCGTCCGCCGCCTCACCGCCGAACAGTTCCGCGATGCCCTCGGACAGCTCGCCGGCGTCTGGCACGACCGGCCCGAGGGAGGCGTCGATGGTCTCCTCCTCGAACGGGGCCCCGCCCAACCCCCGAACGCCGACGCCTTCTGGATCTGGTCCCATCCCCATGCCGCCGAGGGCGTCCCGCCCCAGACCATCCACCTCCGTCGCACCGTCGAGCTCCCCCCGAATCCCACCGAGGCCGTCGCCCTCGTTCATGTGGACAACACCCACCGCCTCTGGATCAACGGACGCGAAGCCCGCCGCCGCAACGCCATCCCCTGGGCCGAAACCAGCGTCCTCGATCTCCGCCCCTTCCTCCGCGCCGGTCCCAACACCTTCGCCGTCGAAGCCGTCAATGAGGGCCAGGGCCCCAACCCCGCCGGCTTCCTCTTCTACGCCCGCATCCGCACCGGGCCCGAGGACAACCCGGGCATCCATGACTTCGCCAGCGACGCCGCCTGGACCGTGTCCACCACCCGCGTCGAAGGCTGGCAACGCGCCGACTTCCAGGCCTCCGACTGGAGCCGCGCCCAGATTCTTGGCAACCCCGGCATGGCCCCCTGGAACGTCGGCGCCCAGTTCGCCGCCGCCGTCGCCGGCCGAACCCCCTACGGCCAGATCCGTGCCTCCCTCGTCGCCGCCGATCCCCTCACCACCGCCCTCGGCCGCCCCAACCGCGAACAAATCACCTCGGCCCGGCCCACCACCGCCACCACCATCCAGATGCTCGAACTGACCAACGGCGAAACCCTCGCCCGCATCCTGCGTCAGGGCGCCGAACGCCTCGTGACCGAAACGCCCCAGGGTTCCACCCTCGTCTCCCGCGTCTTCGCCCGCAGCCTCGGTCGCCCGCCCACCCCCGACGAAGCCACCCTCTCCCTCGCTCTCGTCGGCTCGCAACCCCGACCCGACGGAGTCGAAGACCTCCTCTGGTCCGTCGTCATGCTCCCCGAGTTCCAGCTCATCCACTGACCCCCGATCCCCAGTCCCAGCCGGTGCATCCCGGAATCGCGGGTGAGGAGGCCGCGAATCGGAGGGACGAACTCCCCGGGTCCTCAACCCAACGCCCCACTCCACTGCAGCCTCGTGGAACTCGGCCCTCCGAAGCGACCCTTCGCGACGTTCGCACCTCTCGCCACGACTCCGGGATCCACCGGCTCCCAGGCCCCTTTCCAATGTCCGATGGACGCCCGGCAGGCGATTCCCTAGCCTCCCCGCGTGCCGGCGGAATCCTTCGACATCCATTACGTGGCGGACCTGGCCAGAGTTCGCCTGACCCCCGACGAGGAGCAGCATCTCGGGGCGCAGCTCGGCAAGATCCTCGACTACATCGAGCAGCTCCGGACCGTGGACGTCAGCGGCGTGGATCCCACCGCGCACGCCTTCCCCCTCGTCAACGTGACCCGCCCCGATGAAGCGCAAGCGGGTCTCACTCACGAAGACGCCCTCCGCAACGCACCCCAGCCGCGCAACGGTCTCTTCATCGTGCCACGGATCGTCGAATAACCCCCCCCGCCCTCACCACCGCCAACCCCGGGGTAACGTCCGCCTTCCCTCCCGTGCTCCATCGCCTCTCCATCGCCAACCTCACCCGCCAGCTCGACGCACGCCAATGCTCCAGCCGCGAGGCCGTTCAAGCCTGTCTCGACCGCATCGCCGCCGTGGATCCGCGGGTCAAGGCCTTCCTGCATCTGGACGCCGCAGATGCGCTCGCCCAGGCCGACGCCGCCGACCGCAGGCTCGCCACCGGCGCACCCCACCCGGACCAGCCCCTCCTCGGCGTACCCATCGCCCTCAAGGATCTGATCTGTCACCGTGGTCAACCCTGCCGCTGTGCCTCCCGGATCCTCGGCGACTTCATCTCGCCCTATGACGCCACCGTGGTCGAGCGGCTCCGTGCCGCCGGCGCCGTCGTCTTTGGCCGGCTCAACATGGACGAGTTCGCCATGGGCAGCTCGACCGAGAACTCCGCCTTTCACACCACCCGCAATCCCTGGGACACCGACCGCATTCCAGGCGGATCGTCCGGCGGCTCGGCGGCAGCCGTCGCCGCCGGTGAGGCCTTCGCCACCCTCGGCTCCGACACCGGCGGCTCCATCCGCCAACCGGCCGCCCTCTGCGGCTGTGTCGGCGTCAAACCCACCTACGGTCGCGTCTCCCGTTACGGCCTCGTCGCCTTCGCCTCCTCCCTCGATCAAATCGGCCCGTTCGCCCGCACCGTCGCCGATGCCGCCCTGGTGACACGCGTCATCGCCGGGCACGACCCGCGCGACGCCACCAGCCTGCCGGAGCCTGTTCCAGACTATTCCGCCAGCCTGTCCGGCGACCTCAGGGGACTCCGGCTCGGCGTCGCCCGCGAATTCATGGTCGGCGGCCTTGATCCCGAAGTCCGCGACGCCGTCGGGCGCGCCGTGGCCCACCTCCAATCCCTCGGCGCCACCGTCGAGGAAGTCTCCCTGCCCCACAGCGAACACGCCGTCGCCACCTACTACATCGTGGCCACCGCCGAGGCCTCCGCCAATCTCGCCCGGTTCGACGGGGTCCGCTACGGCCGGCGCGTTCCCGGTTCCGACCCGACCGGGATGATCGAACGAACCCGTGGCGAGGGCTTTGGCGCGGAGGTGAAGCGGCGGATCATCCTCGGCACCTACGTGCTCAGCAGCGGGTACTACGACGCCTACTACCTTCGCGCCCAAAAAGTCCGGACCCTCATCCGGCAGGATTTCCTCGAGGCCTTCCGGCGCGTCGATGCCATCGTCTCCCCCACCACGCCCACCGCCGCCTTCCGGCTCGGCGAAAAAACGCAGGACCCCCTCCAGATGTACCTCAGCGACATCTTCACCATCTCCTGCAATCTCGCCGGCATCGCAGGCATCAGCCTGCCCTGCGGCTTCACCGCCTCCCCCAGGCTGCCCATCGGACTGCAACTCCTCGGACCGCCCCTCGGCGAAGGCACCCTCTTCCGCATCGCCCATGCCTACGAACAGTCCACCCCGTGGCATCGGGAAGCCCCGCCCCTGGACTGAACGCCGGCCGCAACCCACACCCCATGTTGTCGGGTCTCGATCCAGGCTGGACCGCCCTCGAATGGTTCGAGTTCCTCAGCTACCTCGTCACCGTCGTCGGCCTCCCCTTCGCCATCCTCGTCTTCATCTACGAGAAACGCCGTGAACGCCAGAACGACGAGGAGGAACTCTTCCAGCGCCTCTCCGTCCAGTACACCGAGTTCCTCCAGCTCGTCCTCGAAAACGCCGACCTCCAGCTGCTCGGTCGTGGCCCAGCTCCCGCCAGCCTCACCCCGGACCAAAACGAACGGACATTCGTCCTCTTCGGAATCCTCGTCTCCCTCTTCGAACGCGCCTACATGCTGGTGTACGAGGAACACATGAGCCGCCAGACCCGCCGCCTCTGGCAGTCCTGGGAGGATTCGATCCGGGAATGGTGCCGGCGCCCCGACTTCCGCGCCCACCTGCCCGCCCTCCTCGAGGGCGAGGATCCCGAGTTCGGCAGCTACATCGCCCGCGTCGCCGCCGAGGAGTCCTCCAGCCCGCCGCCCACCACCGCCCTTCGCTGATCAACGCCCCGCCCCGGTCAGCGCCTCAATCCGGAACCGGGCCAGCCGAACGTCCTGGTGGGCTCCCCTCGGCCCCCCCTCATAGAGGACATAGATCCACCCTTCGCTCGCCGTGCCCGGACGCCCCACCGTCATGGACGAATAGGCGCTCGGTCCCGGGTCGATCGCCCGCCGGATGGGCCAGGTGCGGCCGCCATCCAAACTGGCCCACACCGTGAGATTTCGCCGGCCTCCCCACAGATCGTGCCCCTCGTCCGCATCCAGATTGCTGTAAAGCACCACCTCCCGATCCGTGTCCTCCAGACGCGTCAGTCCCGCCATGCACCCGTACCGCGTCCCCCGCATGCCGTCCGGCAGCTCCGGCACGGCCGTCGGATTGATCCACGTGAGGCCCCCGTCGTGGCTCCACGCCACCCGGCGCAATGCATCGGTCGCCATGTGACACCGGGAATTGTAGTGGATCGTCCCATCCGCCAGCTCGACCAGCGCCCCCTCGCCCGTTCCCAGCACCGGAAACGGCGAACCGGTCTGCCAGGTGCGCCCCCCGTCATCACTGTGAATCGCCGTGTTGTAATGGTACGGCCACCACTCCTGGGCGTTGGAGTTCTCCGGTCCCAGCACCCGGGCCGGAACCAGTAACCGCCCCCGCGCCGCACCGTGACGAAGCGTGATCCCAGCCTCCGCCCCATGCGTCAATCCCACCCCGCCCAACCGGTCCGGCCGGATCGTCACCTCCTCGGCCTGCCAGCTCCGTCCATGGTCCCGGCTCCGATACATCCCCCGGTGGTCCAGGAAATGGTCGAACACCAGCACGTCACCCGACCCCTCATCCACCACCGCCGCCCCCATGATCGATCGCTCGTTCCCCAGCAGGATCGGCTCGCTCCACGTCGCCCCCCCGTCCTCGCTCCGCCGCACCGCCAACGGCTGCCGGTTCCCGCACAGCGCCAGCACCGTCCCGTCCATCGCCACCACCACATTCGGAAATCGCCGATCCCGAAACAGCTCCCTCGATTCGATGCCGCTCCCCGCTGCCTCGTCCCGCTCGCCCTCGGTTTCGGCCGCCGCGGCCACCGCACCCATCAACACGATCACTCCCACCCATACCCGCCTCATCCGCGATGCCATGGCCATGCCCCAGCCTACCGGCCTTGATCGCCGCCGCCAATCGCCCCGATTTCATGGGCCGGGCCCTCGGTGGCCGACCGGGGCGAACGCTTCCGCCACGTCCCGGTGAGAGTCTGTCCCGGAAGCGGTTTGCCGGCTAAGGACTCGGCCGGTCCACCCGCCAACTTCGAAAAAACCTCGCGCCCTCCGATCCCACCGCAACCTCGATCATCCCCCCCTCCTCTCCCACCTCAACTTCCCCCACCACTTCCCACGGGCCGTCCGGCCGCTCCGACCCTTCGATCCAGTGCCGGTCGCCCGCACCCCCTTCCACCCGGATCCGCACCCGAACCTGCCCGTCCCATTCCGCACGCAGCCGTGCCGCCTGACTGCCCCCCTCCGGAATCGTCACCACCGTCACCGTGTTGTTGGCCTGCGCCGCGGGCGGCTCATTGATGCCACGCACCGTCACCCGGGTCTCCATGGGCGCAACCCCCTCCACCCGTGCTGTCACCCGGAACCGCTCCTCCCCAACCCGGGCCAGCCGCCCCAACTGGAAGGTCACCACCCCGTCCACATGATGCCACTCCGCCCACTCCGATTCCGCACCCACAAACCGCATCCCCTCCGGCAACCAGCAACTCAGCCGCACCGCCAGGGCCTCGCACCCTCCGGTCAGCCGCACGTCGATGTCATACGTCACCTCGTCGCCAACCTTCACCGTGTCCGCCGAAACCCGCACTTCCGGCGCCAGATCGAGATCGGCGCACCGTTCGCAGTTCAGCAGCCACCAGACCGCATTCTGGAAAAGACGCTTCCGTTCCGCCACCGACCCCTCGTCACCGCCCGTCGCCACCCGGAACGCCTGCGTCAAACGGCGCCGCGGCACGGTCTGTCCCGGATCGGCATACGCCACCAGGACGGCCAGTCCGTCCGCCCGCGCCAACACCGTCTCGCCATCCTCCCCCCGTGCCACCCCCCCAAGCGCCACCAGCGGATACTCGAAGTCCACCACCGTCCCCACCTTGCCGTCCCGAACCACCGGGGCCACCTCCTCGGACACTCCACCCGCCTCGATCACCACCCGTGTCAGTCCCGTTACCGGCGCTTCCGGCCGCAGGTGGATGAACTGCAGCCAGCGTTCCTGAACCCCGGCGCCCAGATCCTCCAGCGAGGCCAGCAGGGCGTCCCCGATGAAGTAGAAGGCCTTCCCGCGCCACGACAGATCCTCGAACAATTCCACCTCGCGATCCGTCAGGCCGCGCTCGCCGCCGTCGTGCCACAATATCAGATCAAACGGCACCAGCCTCTCGAAGTCCGCCTCGACCCTGTCCAACACCATCACATTGATCCCCAACTCGAACAGGTAGTCCCTCAACACTTCAATCTCCGGGTCCGCCCGGTTCCGCACCAACGCCACATACCCGCACACGTCGCTCACCGCGATCCGCACCGGCTCCGACGTCCCCTCCGCGCCGCGGTCGTCAATGGCCTTCGCCCAAATCCGATGATCCCCAGGCGGTGCCCCGGTCCAGCTCCAGCGAAACGGCGCCGCCGTGGCCTCGCCCAACGCCTGCTCGCCCGCCATAAAGACCACCCTCGCCACGCTCCCGTCCTGGTCCTCTGCCTCCGCCTCGATGTCGATCGGCTCGCCCTCCGGCACAATGATGCCCCCATCCGGCCGCACCAACCGGATGACCGGCGGATGGTTGGTCGGCGGAGGCGGCCAGTCATCGTTCAGCACGGTGGCCATCCCTGTCGCACGCTCCAGCGTCGCCCCCGACGGCCGGCTCAATTCCAGAAAAAACGTCTCGTCCTCCTCCACCCGGTCGTCACCCAGCACCATCACCACCACCTCGGCGTACGCACCCCCCGGTTCCACCCTCCCCTCGCCTTCCCGCGCCTCGTAGTCCTCGCCCGCCAGAGCCGTGCCGTCCCGCGTCGCAAACGCAAACCCCACCGGCAGTTCGCTCAATCCTGACAACGTCACCCGAAACACCGCCGGCGACGTCGTCCCCGCCGGCCCTTCCTCCAGCACCACGTCCCCCACGCTCAAGGCGGGCGGCAGATCGTCATCCACAATCGTCACTACCGCGGCTCCCCGTTCCACCACCGCCCCGGACACCTCGCCCACCTCCACCGCAAACGCTTCCGTCCCCTCGTGAACGTCGTCGTCGAACAACGCCACCTCCCAGGTCCTTTCAACCTCGCCCGGAACGAACACCAGCGTGTCCTCCCGGGGCACGTAATCGAATCCGGCCCGGGCCGTGAGATCCAGCGTGGCCAGGGTAACCCGCACCTCCACGCCGCTCGGATGCGACAGGGTCACCGGGATGCGCGCCACGTCGTCCCCTTCACCCACCGTCACATCCCCCAGCGTCACCCCGGGCGGCGGCAGCACCACGATCGCCACCGGCGCCGAAGTCGTCATCAATCCCCCCGCGCTGGTGGCAACCGCCTGCAACGTGTGTTCCCCCGCCGCCGCATTCGTCCACACCCCGCGATACGGCCCCGCCTCCCACCGCGCCACCTCCGTCTCCCCGCTCCACAGCACCACCAACGCCAGTCCCGGCTCGTCATCCCGCCCCGGCGCCGCCTCGACCTTCAAGTCGATCGCCTGCCCCGCCGCCATCCTCTCCCCGTCCCCCGGCTCAACCACCTCGACCTGCGGCGGCCTCTCTTCACCCCCCCCGTCGTCGTCGCGGATCGTCACCCGCACCTGCGTCCGTGCCAGCACCACACGCTCCGGTTGCCGCAACACCACCAGGAACGACCGGTCCGGTTCCTGGATCACGTTGGCAATCACCCCCACCTCGATCGTCCGCTCCGTCACCCCCGCAGGAAACTCCACCGTGCCCGACACACCGAGGTAGTCGTAACCCGGCCGCGCCGTGTCCCCCGCCGTTGCGTATTGCACCCGCACCGTCTCCCCGCTCGCCCCCGACAGCCGCAGAATCAGCCGCGCCAGGGTCACCCCCTCGTCCCCTTCCATCACCTCCACGTCGTCCACGCTCAACACCGGCAACCCGTCGTCGTCCATCACCGTCACCCAAAAGCCGTCCCTCCCCAGTTCAGCGTTCTCCAAAGCGGCCAGCCGCACAAAGAATGTCTCGTTGTCCTCCACCGCCGTGTCCCCGATCACCCGCAACACGATCTCGCCCACCGTCTCGCCAGGTTCCCAGATCACTTCCCCCTCCACCGCCTCGTAATCCTCCCCGGCCACCGCCGACCCATCCTCGGTCGCATACCCCACCCGCACCCTCAAGGGACTCGGATGCGACAGCCGGACCGGTACCCGCACCTCAGCCGTTCCTGTGTCCCCCTCGACCACGATCACGTCCTCGACCATCACCCGCGGCCGGTCGTCGTCCGCAATCCGCACCTCGACCTCCTCCCGCGCCAGGGTCGCTCCCACCGGATCCGAAAACCGTACCCGGAACGTCTCGTCCCCTTCCGGTAGAAGATCCCCCACGATCGGAACGACCACCTGCGCTCGTGTCGTCCCCGGAACGAAATGGACCGTGCCCCTCCGCGCCTCGAAATCCTCCCCCGCACCGGCCGTACCCGCCACCGTCTCGTAATCCACCGTCACAAACCCCGCCACCGCCGAACTCAACACCAGCTCCACCACAGCATCCGTCGTTCCCGCATCCCCCTCCCTCACCAGGACGTCGTCCGCCCGGATCTCCGGCGGATCATCATCCCATATCCACCCATGCGCGATCCCCCGCCGGAGGGTTCCGTGGCTCGCCTCCTCAAGTCTCAACTCGAAGTACTCGTCCGGCTCGTCCCGCCGGTCCGGCAGTACCGTCACCGCCACCCATGCTTCCCGGCTCCCCGCCGGAATCCCCAACCGCCCCGATACCCCCACGTAATCCTCCCCCTCCCGCGCCGTCCCGTCCGCCGTCCGGTAACCCACCTCGATCTCCCGCTCCGACACCGCGGACAGCGTCACCCGGAACACCGCCTCGACCGGCCCCTCGTCCCCTTCCCACACCGCCGCATCCTCCACCCGGATCTCCGGAGCCGGATCGTCATCCTGGATGATTCCCAGCGCCTCCCCGCGTTCCGGCACCGCGCCCTCGAGATCGGACCAGCGCACCAGGAACGTCTCGTCTCCTTCATGAATCAGATCCCCGATCACCAGCACCTCGACCGGCACCTCCACCACCCCGGGCGGAAACACCAGCTCCCCGGCCCCGGCCACAAAGTCCTTCCCAGCCGTCGCCGTCAGCCCCGTCACCTCGTACCGGCCCCGTATCTCCCGCGGCGAAGGCCCCGACAACCGGGCCGCGAATCGCGCCACCGTCGGACCCGCATTGCCCTCCACCACCGTCACCGTCTCCATCGAAAGCGTCGGCCAGTCGTCGTCCAAAATCGTCCCCACCCCCACCGCCCGTCTCAAGGTCGCGCCCGACGGACTCGCCAGCCGCACTTCAAACGTCTCGTCCTCTTCCGTCCGGCGATCCCCGATCACCTCCACCCGCACCTCCCCCCGCGTCTCCCCCGGCCCAAAGGTCAGCCGACCGCTCGTCTCCCGGTAATCCACCCCCGGCGTCGCACTCCCCCCCGCCGTCAGGTAACTCACCGACACCGCCCCCCCCGCCCCGCCCTCCAGCCGGACTTCAAACACCGCCTCGGTCGTCCCCCCATCGCCCTCGATCACCGTCGCGTCCCCGATCCACAGCGTCGGTCCGTCGTCGTTCACGATCGTTCCCACCGCCTCGCTGTTCGCCAGAACCGCGCCCGTCGGCTCGCTCAACCGCAATCGGAACGTCTCGTTCGGCTCCACCTCGTCATCCCCCAACACCGTCACCGCCACGCTGTGCCGCACCGTCCCCGGCTCGAACACCACAAACGTCACCTTCCCCGTCGTGGACAGATAATCGCTCCCGCCGACCGCCGTCCCCGACACCGTGGAATACAGCACCGACAGGGTCCCGGGTTTCGACGACACCGCCTCCAGTTCAAACGTCATCGGGGTCCTGTCGCCCGGTCCCCCCTCGATCACCGCCGCGTCCCGGATCCGGATCGTCGCCGGCGAGTCGTCATCCAGAATCCGCCCCTCCACCAGCGGCGTCTCCAGCACCCCGTTCACCGCCTGCCGCAGCACCAGATGAAACGTCTCGTCCGGCTCCGCCTGCCGGTCCCCCAACACCATCACCGGTACCCACAACTCCGTCACCCCCGGCTGAAACGTCATCACCCGGCTGTGCGGCAGATAGTCCCGACCCGCCTGCGCCGTCACGTCCCGAGTGCTCACACTGACCGTCACCGGAAACGAACTCGGATGCGACAGCCGCACCGGAAAACGCACCTCCGTCATCCCTTCGTCCCCCTCCACCACCGTCACCCCCTCCGCCCGGATGCGCGGCGCCGGATCGTCGTCCAGAATCGTCACCACGGCGTCCTGCCCCGTGATCGTCGCATTCTCCGGCTCGAACAACCGCACCCGAAAGGTCTCGTTCCTCTCCGTCACCCGGTCAGACAACACCGTAACCCCCACCTCCTCCCGGACGTTCCCCGGCGGAAACGTCACCACCCCGCTGGCGCTCCGATAATCCACCCCCTCCAACGCCGTCCCGGCAACCGTCTCGAACCGCACCCTCACCGGCACCGCGCTCGCATGCGTCAGCCGAAGCGGCACCCGCACCTCGACCTCGCCTTCGTCCCCCTCGATCACCGCCACACTCTCCGCCTCGATCCCCGGCACCTCGTCCCCTGCCAGAATCACCGTTGCCTCCCGTCGCTCGAATCCCAACCCCTCCACAGGCCCCAACCGCACCCTGAACTCACGCTCCCCATGCACCACGCCGCGGGCCAGAATCGGCACGGTCACCACCGTGTTCGTGTACCCCGCCGGAATGACCACCCGCCCTTCCCGCGCCAGATAATCCGTGCCCGCCACCGCCGTCCCGTCCTCCGTCTCGTAGTGCAGCTTCACCGCCTCGCCAAGCGGCGCCGACAATCCCACCGGCACCATCGCCCGAGCCCCGCCCCCCCCCACAACCACCACCCGCTCCGCGAGGGTCACCACCGCACCCGCCCCCGACCATGGCAGCGCCCAAACCACGGCCCAAACAAGGGCCCACGCCACCCTCGCCAGCCGCAGCCGTCCTCCCCGTTCATCCCGATTACACAACATCCCGGAATACAATCGCGTGGACCCTAGCCGCCTCCCGCTTCTCCTGTCAGCGCCAAACGGGGAAAAACCCGCCCCGCGGAAGCATCTGCGAGCTCTCGGAAAGCCCAACAGGATCGGGGTCGCGGTCGCTATCGGCATCAGTATCGACACGAGCAATCGAGCTTCGCGCATCCCCGGAAATCCTCCCGGATCGATTCCGATAGAGACCCCGACTCCAACGGTCCCCTCGTCGCATCCCTCGACCGATCCCATCTCCGACAACATGGAGATGCACCCACGCCCCGCCGCTCCGCAATAGCTATAGCTAATAGGACCGGCACGATACCATTGACGCGACTATCTCATGCCTATCTACCCTATGGGATTACTCGTAGCACCAGGCCGACAGGCTGGATCGTATCGTCAACAACACTGCGCCTGCCTTATTGCACATATCGTCAACAACATTTCGCCTGCCTTATTTTGCACTGCACTCTGCACTACTGCCCGACCCGCGAAAACCCTGGCCCTCTGGCCTTGGCCCTAGCCTCTGGACTTGAAAACCAGACTGGCTGTTTACTATTGACTTGGTCTAGAAATTGGCAGGCATTTTAGAATTGACCATCCAGCAATAAGATTAGCCTCCCCGTCCGAATGGGGTTCTTGAAGGAGGGAGGTAGCAGGGCGAAGCATGGCGTCAGCAAAATTACGCCTGACCTTTTATCTTCATAGGATCGAGGCGGCAGCAGAGCAGTATGAATTTGGGCACGCCGCCACCCTGCCGTCCCCATTCCCCAAGCCATGCACCTTCCCTTTGCCTGTCGCGAACCGGGTCAAGTCCGTTCCTATTCCCATTCCCAGCCAACCCACGAACCAGAATTGCTCTGACACCCTCCCGCCCGCCGGCTAGGCTTTCCGCCGCTGGCAAGGGCTCTCTCCACATGCAAGGCGACATCGCAGTCATCGGCCTGGCCGTCATGGGCCAGAATCTCATCCTGAATATGAACGACCGCGGCTTCACCGTCGTGGCCTACAACCGTACCACCTCGAAAGTGGACGAGTTCCTGGCCCGCGAAGCCGCCGGCACCCGCGTCCTCGGCGCCCGCTCCATCGAAGAACTGGTCACCCAGCTCAAGCGACCCCGGCGCATCATGCTCATGGTCAAGGCCGGCAAACCGGTGGACGAATTCATCGAACTGATCCTGCCCCACCTCGAAGCCGGCGATATCGTCATCGATGGCGGCAACTCCCTCTTCGAAGACACCAATCGTCGCGTCAGGCAACTCGAAGCCCGTGGCCTTCTCTACATCGGGACCGGTGTCTCCGGCGGCGAGGAGGGCGCCCGCCACGGCCCCAGCATTATGCCCGGCGGCAGCCCCGCCGCATGGCCCCACGTCCAGGCCATCTTCCAGTCCATCGCCGCCAAGGTCGCCGATGGCACCCCCTGCTGCGACTGGGTCGGCGAGGGCGGCTCAGGACATTACGTCAAAATGGTCCACAATGGCATCGAGTACGGCGACATGCAGCTCATCTGCGAAGCCTTCCAGATCATGAAGACGGGCCTCGGCCTCTCCGCCGACGAGATGCACGCCGTCTTCCGCGAATGGAACGAAGGCGATCTCGAGAGTTACCTCATCGAAATCACCCGCGACATCCTCGCCTACCGCGACGACGACGGCTTGCCCTTGGTCGAGAAAATCCTCGATACCGCCGGCCAGAAGGGCACCGGCAAGTGGACTGTCCAGAATTCTGCCGACCTCGGCATCCCCATCACCCTCATCGCCGAAGCCGTCTATTCCCGCTGCGTCTCCGCCCTGAAGGACGAACGGGTCAAGGCAGCCCGCAAACTCAAGGGCCCTCGCCCCGCCCTGCCCCAGGCCCGAAAACCCGAGGCCCGAACCCAGTTCGTCCAGGATATCCGCGACGCCCTCTTCGCCTCCAAGATCGTCAGCTACGCCCAGGGCTACATGCTCATGCGGGCTGCAGCCCAGGAATACGGCTGGAAACTCAACTACGGCGGCATCGCCCTCATGTGGCGCGGCGGCTGCATCATCCGCTCCCGCTTCCTCGGCCGCATCAAGGAAGCCTACGACCGCAATCCGAAGCTTTCCAACCTCCTCCTCGACGACTACTTCCGCGGCGAAATCAAACGCTGCCAGAAAGGCTGGCGCAATGTCGTCTCCGCCGCCACCAAACGCGGCATCCCCGTCCCCGCCTTCTCCACCGCCCTCGCCTTCTACGACCAGTACCGCAGCGCGGTCCTCCCCGCCAACCTCCTCCAGGCCCAGCGCGACTACTTCGGCGCCCATACCTACGAACGCATCGACCGGCCCCGCGGCGAGTTCTTCCACACCAACTGGACCGGTCGCGGGGGCTCCACCGCCTCCGGCACCTACAACGCCTGACCGCCCCGGAAAACGAAAGTGGCGGGCCTTGGGCTACACACGGAATTTTTCTTCAACCCAAAGCCCGCCTTCCTTCCACAAGGAAGGAAACTGTCTCTCCCGCCTGCCCCCTTCGCCGCCAGGATCACGCCTGCCCGGACGAATGCTTTCTGCTCGTGAACCGATCCGGAGACCGGTTGGTGAGGGGCGCGGGAACGCGGTTGGAATAACGGTCTTCGCCACCTCTTGGCAAGAGGGTTTTCGCACCTTTCACCGCTTCGCCACCGGGTGGTAACGCCCCAGCGCCGGCGACTCCAACCACTGGATCTCCCCGTTCGGCCATCGCACTTCAATCCGGGTCACCCGTTCCGCCGTCCCCAACCCGAAATGCGCCGTCGGCGCATGCTGCGACCGATACGAATCCCCCACCACCAGCCAGCGCGTCCACCGACGCCCCTCCGCCTCCACCGTGACCCGTGCCCCCACCGGCGACCGACCTCCGCCCCCCTCCCGCAGTCGCACCCCGATCCAGTTCCCCGCCGTCGCCAGCCGGTTCTCAAACACATGCAACCCCTGGTCCGGCCCCGGCCACACCCGGTGCCGCGTCGTCACCAGGTCCAACCGCCCGTCCCCGTCCAGGTCGTCGCTCACCAGGTTTCGACAGTCCAGTTCCAGCGCCACCCCCATTGGGAATCCCACCTCCTGAAACACCCCTCCACCACGGTTCCTCAACAGCCGGTTCTTGTGGTAGCCGCCATACGACACCCCCGCCCCGTATCGCTCACTGCCCGCCGCCCGAAAACAAAGATCCCGCGCCGCATTGTGCCCCGAATCTCCCTCGAACAGATCGTGCCTCCAGAACAACGACTCATAATCCCGCGCGCTCGCCCGGCTCTGATGTCCGTTGACCACGTAAAGATCCAGATCCCCGTCGTTGTCGAAATCAAACGCCGTCACCCCCCACGACCATCCCGTCCTCGCCACCCCGTCCGCAAACGGCGCCATCCGAAACCGCCCGCCATCCCCCACGTAGAACCTGTTGCCGTACGCCATCCGCGGACGTCGCCGCACCTCCTCAACCCGGCCAGGCGGCCCCAAACCCAAACCGTCCATTCGCCGCGCCACCGCCGAGTCCATCCCGATCATCAACAGATCCAGTTGTCCGTCCCCGTCGAAATCCGCCAGCGCATGCGCCATTCCGAATGCCTCCACCACATCGAACACCCCCGCCGTCACATCCGTGAACCGCCCCTGACCATCGTTCAGGTACAGGTCCACCCCCGCAAAATCGCTCACCACCACCAGGTCCAGATCCCCGTCCCCATCCACATCGACGAACGAGGCCGAATACGTCCGGCGAAACCGCTTGCCCCCCAACCCCGCCGCCTCGGTCCGATCCGTAAATCCCCCCTCCCCGTCATTTTCCAGGTAATACGCCGGAAATCCGTCGTTGGCGTCGTAATACGGCGTCGGCATCTGGCCCTCGACGTACGGCAGCTTGTACTGACCGATCCACAGGTCCAGGTCGCCGTCCCCATCCACGTCCCCCGCCGTCACGACCATCGGATTCCAAAGCCTTTCCCGCGTAAACCGGCTCACCCTGGGTTCCGCCCTGAATTGCCCGTCCGCGTCCCCTGCCCACATCCACACCCCCTCGGCATCCACCCCCAACAGATCCGCATGGCCGTCGCCGTTGAAATCCGCCACCACCGCCGCCTGAATCGCGGCCTCCAGGCCCTGACGCAACACCCCGCGCTCCAACCGTCCCCCGCCCCGGTTCCAATACACCAGGTTCCGTCCCGGCAGCAGGATCTCGGAAAGGCCGTCCCCATCCAGGTCGTACAGAATCAGCGGATCGATAAACCCCGTGGACGGATGCGGATCAATCGACGGTCCCGCCAGATGCCGGAAGGGCTTCACCCCACCCCGGGCCACGATCTTCAAATTCCTGCCATCAATCCATGCCGGTTCCGGCGCCACCCCGGTCCCCGCGTCCTCCCTCCAGCGCACCCGCAACTCCCCCTCCACCGCGATCGCCTCCAAACCATCCTCCCGCCCAATGTGCAACGTCATCGCCATCACCGAATGCGCCACCCCGTCGGTGTCCCGCCAGAATCCCGGCTGCCGCCACTCACTCTGCTCCAGGCGGTAGCCACGCCTCCGCCAATCCTCCAATTGCCCCCTCCAGGCAGCCGGATCCAACGATCGCCCCGGCGCTCCAGTACGCCGTACCGAGATCCCGTGTCCCACCTCCTCAACCAGCCCCGGCTTACCCAACTCCAATCGCTCGAACCCCACCCCCCCCAGAATCGCCACCCCATCCGCCTCCCGCCGCAACCGGTCCCACAAATCCATCCAAACCTCCTCATGCCGCAGCGCATCCACCTCTGGCGCCCAGATCGTCGCATCCCGCTCCCGTCGCGCCGCCTCCAACTGCAGGTACTCCTCAATGACTGAACGGCCCGGCCCGGCCAGCCCCTTCCCCGCCGCGCCCTCCTCCCCGCCCCGCCGTTCCCACCACCAGCCCAATCCCAGCAGGACCCCGCCACCCGCTGACATCAACAGCATCCCGATCTTCCCAAAGGTCAGGCGTCTCAATGATGTTCCCTGGGACACGCCTCAGCCTATCATCACTCCTCCTCCGCCTTCAACGCACCGATCCCCCTGCGCTCCGCGTCGGGACGCACCACCCCACGTACCACACCCCCACCGCCAGCAACACCACCCTCCTTGATCACAGCCTCCCTCGATCCCCCGGCCCCGGAGGTTTCAGGCAAGAATGTCCCGGATGATGGAGCCATGGACGTCGGTCAACCGGAAGTCGCGGCCGTCATGCCGGCAGGTGAGCCGCTCGTGATCCAGACCCAGCAGATGCAGAAGCGTCGCGTGCAAATCGTGCAGATGCACCCGGTCCTGCACCGCCCTATGCCCCAGTTCATCCGTTGCCCCCAGGGCGAATCCCGGCTTCACCCCGCCCCCCGCCAGCCATACCGTGAACCCGCCCGGATTATGGTCCCGCCCGGTGCCATTGCGCTCGGCGTACGGCGTTCGCCCGAACTCCGCCCCCCACCACACCAACGTGTCCTCCAGCAACCCGCGCCGCTTTAAATCACTGAGCAGACCCGCCACCGGCCGGTCCGTCGCCCGCGCGTGATCCGCGTGCTTCGGCAGGTCCGAATGCTGGTCCCAGCGCGGATTCGCCGTGTTGTCCCCGTACGTCACCTGAACAAACCGCACCCCGGCCTCGCACAACCGCCGCGCCAGCAGGCATTGCCTCCCGAACTCGTCCGTCGCCGGCTCCCCAATGCCGTACTCCGCCAGTGTCCCCGGGCTCTCCCCCCGAAGATCCAGCACCGCCGGGGCCTCCGACTGCATCCGCCACGCCAGCTCATGGGCGTGCAGCACCGCTTCCAACTCCCCCTCCCCGCGCCCGGATCGCAACTGCTCCGCATTCAGATCCCGCATCAGCTTCCAACGCCGCCGCCGCTCTTCCGCACCGCCTTCCAACCCCGCCAGGTGCGGCACCGCCACGTCCCGAATCGATTGTCCCGCCACGCCGATCGGCGTGCCCTGATGGATCGCCGGCAAAAAAGCATGACCCCAATTCCGTGCCCCGCCGTTCCCCAAACTCGGCGACAACGTGACGAACGCCGGCAGGTTCTCGTTCTCCGTGCCCAGTCCGTAACTCACCCACGCCCCAAAACTCGGCCGCACAAACTGCGTCGCCCCGCAGTGCAGAAAAAGCGTCGCCGGCCCGTGTGCCACCCCCTCCGTCTGCATCGCGTGGATGAAGCACAGGTCGTCCACATGCCGCGCCGTGTGCGGAAACAACTCGCTCACCCAGCGCCCCGATTCCCCGTGCCGCGCAAAAGTCCACGGCGACTTCATCACCCGCTGCTCCGTCGCCCGTTCCCCCGTGCTCGCAATCGTCCGCGCATCATCAAACGCCAGCCGCTGCCCGTCGTGCCGTTCCAACGCCGGCTTGTGGTCGTACGTGTCCACCTGGCTCGGACCGCCCTGCATGAACAGGAAAATGATCCGCCTGGCCCGCGGCGCGTAGTGGGGCGCCCGCGCCGCCCACGGATTCCCGGCCACCGCTGTCCGCCCTGCCAACCCCTGAAACGCCAGCCACCCAAATCCGCAGGCCGCCGTCTGCAGCGCCTTCCGCCGACTCAGCATCTTCGATTCCATGTCGTGTCCGTCCTCGCTCGCGCCAAACCCTGGCGCCTCTCAATGGAGATACCGGAAATCCACAGTCCCGAACAGCCCGTGGATCAGGTCCGCCCATCCCGATGCCTCATCCAGAATCCCCTCCCGGTAACGCTCCGCCAGCCGCCGTTCCCCCTCCGTCGGCATCCGGCCCAGCACCCAGGCAAACACCCGTTCCGTCCGCGCCTCGTCGCACCCCAACCCCGGCTCCGCCAGCAACCGCGCCGCCGCCCGTTCCGCCTGCCTTCGGACCCGCGGATGGTTCATCCACACCAGCGACTGCGGCGCCACCACGCTCCGCGATCGCGCCCCCACCACCATGCTCGGATCCGCCGGATCGAACGCCGCCAGAAAATCGTCCGGAGCATTTCGAAACACCGGACCATACACGCTCCGCTTCACCCCCTCCGCCCGAAACCCGTAATCCGCCGCCAATCCCCGCGGGTACATCGGCCCGTCCGGCGGTTCCAGGTCCAGTTCGCCACCCACCGCCAGCAGGGCATCCCGCAGACTCTCGGAATCCAGCGCCTTCGGACCCCGTCCCGACAGCAACCGGTTCTCCGGATCCACCGCCTCGCGCAGCACCCGCGCCTCCGCCGAGCCCACCGCCCCCTGACGATAGGTGCGGGACAACACGATCTCGCGGATCAACGCCCTCGTGGACCCGCCGAATCCGTCCCCACCCGCCCGCACGAACCTCCAGGCCAGATGGTCCAGCAACTCCGGATGCGATGGCTCCTCGCCGGTCGTGCCGAAGTTGTCCACCGTCCGCACCAGCCCCGCCCCGAACAGCCAGTGCCACACCCGGTTCACCCACACCCGCGCCGTCAACGGATGACCGGGATCCAGCAGCCACTCCGCCAGCTCCCGCCGCCCGCTCTCCCCGGCCGGCATCGGCGCTGCCATCCCCGCCCCCACCCCGCTCAACACCCCGCGCGGCACAGTCTCCCCCAGCGCATGCACACTCCCCCGCCGATGCACCGCCAGATCCACCGGCTTGTCCTCCTGCGGCCCCATCGAACGCGGGCGCCCCGCCTCCTCCGCCGCCAGGCGCCTCACCTCCGATTCCACCACCCGCTGTTCCTCCTCCAACCGCACCCGCATCGCCATCTCCTCCCCGGCCGCCTCCTCCTCCCGGCCATCGACCCCGACTCCGGGAAGCCCCTTCAGTGCCTCCCGGATCTCCCCGACGCGCCGTTCCAGATCCGACCGTGCCGCCGCCCGCGCCGCATATGCCTCCTCCTCCACGGCTTCCAACGGCAACGGCCTCTCGATCCACGCGCTCACATTCGCGTGCCGCAGCAGCCGCGTGCTCGCGAAGATCCCCGCCATCGCGTAATAGTCACGCGTCGGAATCGGATCGAAGAAGTGATCGTGGCACCGCGCGCACCCGATCGTCTGCCCCAGCAACGCCTTGCCCACCGTGTCCAGCTGCTCGTCCACCACATCCATGTCGAGCTGACGCTTGTCCTGCTCCTCCAGGTTCGTGTTCCCCAGGGCCAGGAACGTCGTCGCCACCTGCCGCCGTTGCCGCTCCTCCACCGTCCCCCCTTCCAGCAGATCCCCCGCCAGCTGTTCCCGCACGAACTCGCCATACGGACGGTCACTCCCAAACGCCTCGATCACGTAGTCCCGATACCGCCACGCCTCCTTGAACACGAACCCCCGCAGTGTCACCGACTCCCCAAAACGCACCACGTCGAACCAGTGCCGCGCCCATCGCTCCGCGTACTGCCGGGATGCCAGCAACCCCTCCACCAGCGCCGCCCACGCCCCCTCCTCATCCTCCCGCGCCGCACGCCGGTACTCCTCCAGCGCCTCCGGCGAAGGCGGCAGCCCCGTCAGGTCAAAATGCACCCGCCTCACCAGCACCTCCGGTTCCGCCGGTTCCCCCACCGCCAATCCCTGTTCCTCCAGACGCGCCAGCACGTACCGGTCGATCGCCCCCTTCGGCCACTCCTCATCCCTCACCGCCGGTGGCGGCCGCCCCTTCACCGGCCGGTACGCCCAGTGTTCCCGCCACCTCGCCTCCCGCTCAGCAGCCCCTCCCGACCCCGCCTCCCCCGCGTCATCCCCGGGAGCGGGCGCCCCCATGCGCACCCAGGCCTCGATCGCCGCCACCTGCACTTCCGACAACGCATTCTTCGGCGGCATCTGCAGATCCGCATCGCTCCACCGCACCGCCCGGATCAACAGACTCCCCTCCACGTCCCCCGGCACCACCGCCGGGCCCAGATCCCCGCCCCGTTCCCAACCCGCCGCCACATCCAGCCGCAATCCCCCACGCTGCCGGACCTCCCCGTGACACTCGATGCAGTGCTCGACGAACAGGGGCCGGATCCGCTTTTCGAAATGCTCGATCCCTTCCGGGTCCCCAACGCCACCTCCCGCTTCCACCCAGCCCAACCCCAGTCCCGCAACCACCCCCACCATCCGCAACACCCACCCTCCCCGCCCCCGGCCGTGCAGGGGACGCCCACCGCTCGTCTTCCATGGAACCGCCTCAGGGAACACGCCCATGGATTAGCCCGATCATCCCTCGAAAACTCAAGGCAAACCGACTCCCCTTCCCATTGGGTCAATAACAATCTGCCAGTTCTATTACATAAATGGTCAATAACTATTCCCCGTTCTCCATGCGTAATTCGTAATTCGGGGGTCAACAACTGTTTGTCAGTCTTAATAACATCTGGGTTAAAGATAATATGCCCGTCTTGATATTCTCAATTCTTTACGCTTTCCCCACCTTCCCGCTCTCCGCCCTCGGCCCGCCCGGCGCGCCGCCCGTGGCACCTACTGTCTATCCTAACTTCCTCCCGAATTGAGCCAAAACATCGACTTTGCTGGCGTTTTGCCAAATTGTGTAGCAAGTAAAATATGACGATAATCCAACTCGGATGTTGACTTCCAATGGACATCTGAATATGTGTGTAGCCCGTGTTCGTTCAGGCCACCTCTC
>JAHCBA010000063.1 GCA_019634625.1 Verrucomicrobiia bacterium | reverse complement strand
TCGGGCGAGGCGGTGGAGGATATTGAGGAGTTGGTGCTTGGCGGAGTCGTCGAGGAGAGGGAGGCGGCCGGCGACGCGGGACATGCAGTGATACGTCGCCGGGAGGGAGGGATCGGCCTTGATGCGAGGGGTTCTCATGGGGTGGGTGTATTGAGGGCGAGACTTGGGGGTGGGTGACTACGATGACGGGGGCGGAAGGAAACGGATGTCAATTGCAATGAACCTGACACACTATTTGTCAGTGTCAAATTATTGTTCTCGTTACGGACCCGCCATGAATGTCACTCATTCGTAACCCGGTCCGGGGCGCTTCCGTGAAAGGATCCACCGGGTCCGATGCCCTTCGCTTCGGGTCCGGCATGACTACCCCACCAAGCTTCCGATTCCAGTTTCAGCCTGGTGAGACCGTCCGGCAGGGGGTGCGGCGTCTGGTGGGGGCGTGGGCGACGGAGGTGGGACTGCAGGGGGCGCGGTTGGAAGAGGAGCCTGGGGAGGCGGTCCACGCGACGCGGCTGATTCTGAAGCGGTTTCGGGCGCTGGTGCGACTGGTGCGTTCGTCGCTGGGGGCGCGTCGTGCCAAGGTCGAGAACGCCCGGTTGCGCCGGGCCGCGAGGCGTCTGGCCGCGGTCCGTGAAGCGGTGGTGCTGGGCAGAACGCTGTCGAGTCTGGGCCGGGAGTTGAAAGGGACGGAAGGGGCGCGGGTTAGGCGGGTGGGGCGTGGGATGGGCATGCGAGGGGGAGGGGCGGGGGCGGGATTGAGGAAGGCCATGGGGGCGGCGGCGGCGGCGGCGGCGCGCACGGCGTTAGCGTTGGAAAAGAGCGCGGGCGCGTGGATGGGGGACGGGTGGGCCGTGCTGGAGGCGGGATTGCGTCGGGGTTACCGGCGGGCGCGACGGCGGTATCGGGCGGCGAAAGAGGAGGGGACGGAGAAGGCGTTTCATGACTGGAGGACGGCGGTGAAGTCGTTGATGTACCAGATGGAGGGGCTGGCGCCATTGGGATCGCGGCGGATGGCGCGGGAGGTGCGGGCGCTGGATGGGATCCAGGACCGGCTTGGAGACGAGCATGACCTGACGGATTTCCTGGGGAGGATCGAGGCGGATCCGGGTTGGGTGGGCGGGGCCGGGACGGCGCGGCGGGTGGCCGCCAAGGCGCGGCGTCGCCGGGAGCGATTGCGGCGGGAGGTGTTGAAGGCTGGGGGAGTGGTGTTTGAAGAGTCCCCCCGGCAATTCCTGGCGCGACGGGAGGCGGAGTGGGCGAGGTCGCGGAAGCGGTGATTTGACCGCGGGCCCGGGTTTTGGCGAGCGTTGCCGGGCATGGGCAACTCGTTTGGTCACCTGTTTCGCATCACCACGTGGGGGGAGTCCCACGGGGGCGGGGTTGGCGTGGTGGTGGACGGATGTCCGCCGCGGGTGGCGCTGACGGAGGCGGATGTGCAGCCGGATCTGGACCGGCGGCGCCCGGGACAATCGGCGATCACGACGCCGCGGAAGGAAAGCGACGCGGTGCAGATTCTGAGCGGGACCTTTGAGGGGAGGACGCTGGGGACGCCGATTTCGATGTGGGTGCGGAACGAGGATTTCCGGCCGGAGGCGTATTCGGAAATGGCGACGGTGTATCGCCCGTCGCACGCCGATTTCACGTATCAGGCCAAGTATGGGATTCGTGCATGGCCGGGTGGGGGGAGGAGCAGCGCGAGGGAGACGGTGGGGCGGGTGGCGGCCGGGGCGGTGGCGCGGAAGGTGTTGCGGGAACGCTGGGGGGTGGAGGTGCTGGCCGGTGTCACGCAGGTGCAGGAGCTGACTGCCGAGGTGGATCCCGAGCGGTTCACGTTGGGCGAGGTTGAAGCGAATCCGGTGCGGTGTCCGGACGCGGGGATGGCCGGGCGGATGCTGGAGCGGATTGCCCTGCGTCGCAGCGAGGGGGACAGTGTGGGGGGCATCATTCTCGGCGTGGCGCGCGGGGTGCCGCCGGGCTGGGGTGAGCCGGTGTTTGACCGGCTTGAAGCGGACCTCGGGAAGGCGATGCTGAGTCTGCCGGCGGCAAAGGGTTTTGACATTGGCAGCGGGTTTGGGGGCATTCTTCTGACCGGTCGCGGGCACAACGATCCCTTCCGGATGCGGGACGGCCGGGTGCGGACCACCTCCAATCGTTCGGGCGGGATCCAGGGGGGCATCAGCAATGGGGAGACCGTGTATTTCCGGGTTGCCTTCAAGCCGGTGGCGACGGTGATGCATGAGCAGGACACGGTGGACGAGGCGGGGCGGGAGACGGTGTTGAAGGGGCGGGGGCGCCACGACCCCTGCGTGTTGCCGCGGGCGGTGCCGCTGGTGGAAGCGATGACGGCGCTGGTGCTGGTGGACCATGGGTTGCGCCACGAGGCGCAATGCGGGCGGTGAAACCGCACAAAAAGGCCAGACAAAGATTGCAACTCCCCGGCGACTTTCACAAAGCTAGGCGGATTTTGCGCCGGCAAGGCGCGGGTTGGGAAAAGACGTAGTCCGATGAGCAATTCGACAACTGAGAGCATGTCTGATAGCGCGTCCGAGCGCATGCCCGTTTCGGCCCGGTGGCAGGGGCTGCCGCCGCGCCAGGGGCTCTATGATCCGCGGAACGAGCACGATGCGTGCGGGGTGGGATTTGTGGTCAACATCAAGGGTGCCAGGTCGCACGATCTGGTGCGCCAGGGTCTGCAGGTGCTGGTGAACCTCGATCATCGGGGCGCGTGCGGATGCGAGGCGAACACGGGGGACGGGGCGGGGATTCTGATGCAGATCCCGCACCGGTTTTTCGCCCGGGTGGCGCCGGGTCTCGGCTTCGATCTTCCCGAGCCGGGGCAGTATGGGGTGGCGATGCTGTTTCTTCCGCAAGACGCCCAGCAGAGGCGGTACTGCGAGCGGGCCTTCGAGCGGATTGTGCGGGAGGAGGGCCAGAAGGTGCTGGGGTGGCGGACGGTGCCGACGGACCACTCGATGATCGGGGCGACGGCGCGGGCGTCGGAGCCGGTGTTCCGGCAGTGCTTTGTCGGGCGCGGCCGGCGGATCGCCGACGATCAGGCGTTTGAGAGGATGCTGTATGTCATCCGCAAGCGGGCGTATTCCGAGGTCCGCAACGCCGGGGAACCCGGAACCCATTTCTGGTACGTGGCGAGCCTTTCGTGCCGGACGATCGTGTACAAGGGGATGCTCATGCCGGGCCAGGTGAGCGAGTATTTCGCGGACTTGCGGGAGACGGATGTGGAGACGGCGCTGGCGCTGGTGCATTCGCGGTTCTCGACCAACACGTTTCCGAGCTGGGAGCGGGCGCATCCGTACCGGTATCTGGCCCACAACGGGGAGATCAACACGTTGCGGGGCAACATCAACTGGATGCACGCGCGGCAGGCAATGTTCGCCAGCGAACTGCTGGGGGATGCCAACGAGATCAAGAAGATCCTGCCGATCATCAATCCGAACGGGTCCGATTCGGCGATGTTCGACAACTGTTTCGAGTTGCTCGTGCTGAGCGGGCGGTCGCTGCCGCACGCGATGATGATGATGATCCCGGAGCCCTGGGTGGGGCACGAGAGCATGAGCGAGGAGCGGAAGGCGTTTTACGAATACCACTCCTGCCTGATGGAGCCGTGGGACGGCCCGGCGTCGGTGGCGTTCACGGACGGGATACGGATCGGGGCGTGCCTGGACCGGAACGGGCTGCGTCCATCGCGGTTCTACGTGACGCATGACGATCTGGTGGTCATGGCGTCGGAGGCGGGGGTCCTCGACATTGCGCCGGAGCGGGTGAAGGAGAAGGGCCGGTTGCAGCCGGGGCGGATGTTTCTGATCGACACCGAGCAGGGGCGGATCATCGGGGACGACGAGATCAAGGATGCGGTGTGCCGGGCGGAGCCGTACCGGGAGTGGATTCGGAAGTACATGGTGGATTTGAGTTCGCTGCCGTCCGCGCCGGTGGTGGCGGTGCCGGACCACGAGACCATGCTGCAGCGGCAGATGGCCTTCGGGTACACCTTCGAGGAACTGCGGGTGCTGATGGTTCCGATGGCGCGGGACGGGGTGGAGGCGGTGGGCTCGATGGGGGCGGACACGCCGCTGGCGGTGCTCTCGCAGCGGCCGCAATTGCTGTACAACTATTTCCAGCAGCTCTTCGCCCAGGTCACCAACCCGCCCGTCGATTGCATCCGCGAGGAGATCATTTTCTCGACGGAGACCACGATCGGGGCGGAGCGGAACCTGTTGGAGCCGGAGCCGCGGAGCTGCCAGCTGATCGAGCTGAAGACGCCGATTCTGACCAACGAGGAATTTGCGCAGCTCAAGTATCTCAATCACCCGGCGTTCAGCTCCCTGACGCTGCCGATCCTGTTCAAGGCTTCGGAGGGGGCGGCGGGGATGGAGCGGGCGCTGGACGATCTGTTCGAGGCGGCGAACCAGGCGATCGACGACGGGTACAACGTCCTGATCCTGTCGGACCGGGGCGTGAACCGGGAGCTGGCGCCGATCCCGGCCCTGCTGGCCGTGGCCGGGCTGCATCACCACCTGATCCGGGAGGGGACGCGGACGCGGGTGGGGCTGGTGCTGGAATCGGCGGAGCCGCGGGAGGTGCATCACTTCGCGCTGCTGATCGGGTACGGGTGCGGGGCGATCAACCCGTATCTGGCGTACGAGACGCTGGACGACATGATCCGGCAGGGGTTGTTGAAGGACCTGGACCATCCGAAGGCGGTCAGGAATTATTCGAAGGCGGTGACCAAGGGGGTGGTGAAGGTCATCTCGAAGATGGGGATTTCGACCATCCAGTCGTACCGGGGCGCGCAGATCTTCGAGGCCATTGGATTGAGCGATGCGGTCATTGACAAGTATTTCACCTGGACCGCCTCGCGGGTGGGCGGGGTGGGGATCGAGCAGTTGGCGCGCGAGGTGCTGCTGCGGCACGCGCATGCGTTTCCCGAGCGGCCGGTGAACGGGCACACGCTGGAGGTCGGCGGGCATTACCAGTGGCGGGCGGACGGGGAACTGCACCTGTTCAATCCGCAGACGGTGCACAAGCTGCAGAAGGCGGTTCGGACGGGGGATTACGCGGCGTTCAAGGAGTACAGCCGGCTGGTGGACGACCAGATGCGAGACGTGTACACGCTGCGGGGTCTGCTGGAATTGAAGCCGGTGGAGCAGCCGGTGCCGATCGAGGAGGTGGAATCGGTGGAGAGCATCATGAAGCGCTTCAAGTCCGGGGCCATGAGCTACGGGTCGATCAGCCAGGAGGCGCACGAGACGCTGGCCATCGGGATGAACCGGGTGGGGGGCAAGTCGAACACCGGCGAGGGCGGCGAGGATCCGGCGCGGTACACCTGGACCAACGAGCTGGGCGACTCGAAGAATTCGGCGATCAAGCAGGTCGCCTCGGGACGGTTCGGCGTGACCAGTCTGTACCTGGCGAAGGCGAAGGAGCTGCAGATCAAGATGGCCCAGGGGGCGAAGCCCGGGGAAGGGGGCCAGTTGCCGGGCGGGAAGGTGTATCCGTTCATTGCGAAGGTGCGCCATTCGACGCCCGGGGTGGGATTGATTTCGCCGCCGCCGCACCACGACATCTATTCGATCGAGGACCTGGCGGAGCTGATCCACGATCTGAAGAATGCGAATCGTCACGCCCGGATCAGCGTGAAGCTGGTGGCGGAGGTCGGGGTGGGCACGATTGCGGCGGGGGTGGCGAAGGCGCACGCCGACGTGGTGTTGATTTCCGGGTATGACGGGGGCACCGGGGCATCGCCGCAGACCTCGATCAAGCATGCGGGGATTCCGTGGGAGCTGGGGCTGGCCGAGACGCACCAGACGCTGGTGTTGAACAATCTTCGTTCGAGGATCGTGGTGGAGACGGACGGCCAGTTGAAGACGGGCCGGGACGTGGTGGTGGCGGCGCTGCTGGGCGCCGAGGAGTTTGGATTCGCCACGGCGCCGCTGGTGGCGATGGGGTGCATCATGATGCGGGTGTGCCATCTCAACACCTGTCCGGTGGGGGTGGCGACCCAGGATCCCCGGTTGCGGAAGAACTTCACGGGGCGGCCGGAGGACGTGGTGAACTTCATGCGGTTCGTGGCCGGGGAGGTGCGGGAATGGATGGCGCGCCTTGGATTCCGGACCTTCAACGAGATGGTGGGCCGGGTGGACCGGATCGAACCGCGCCGGGCGGTGGAGCACTGGAAGGCGAAGGGACTGGATTTCTCGAGCATCCTGCATGCGCCGGACGTTCCGGAGGAGGTTGGGCGGTATTGCCAGATGCCGCAGGACCACGGGATTGAGCGGTCGCTCGACATGACGACGCTGCTCGAGATCTGCCGTCCGGCGATCGAGCGTGGGGAGAAGGTGGTGGCCGAGGTGCCGATCCGGAACGTGAACCGGGTGGTGGGGACGATTGTGGGTCACGAGGTGACGCAGCGATGGGGGGCGGAGGGACTGCCCGAGGACACCATCACGGTGCGGTTCAAGGGGAGCGCCGGGCAGAGTTTCGCGGCGTTTGTGCCGAAGGGCATGACCTTCCTGCTGGAGGGCGACGCCAACGATTACTTCGGGAAGGGATTGAGCGGGGGCAAGGTGGTGGTGCATCCGCCGGCGGGATCGAGCTTTGTGCCGGAGGAGAACATCATCATCGGCAACGTGGCGTTCTACGGGGCGACCGCGGGCGAGGCGTATGTGCGGGGGATGGCGGGGGAACGGTTCTGCGTGCGCAACTCCGGGGTGAACGCGGTCGTCGAGGCGGTGGGCGATCACGGTTGTGAATACATGACGGGCGGCCGGGTGGTGATCCTGGGGCCGACGGGACGGAACTTCGCCGCCGGGATGTCGGGCGGTATTGCGTACATTCTCGACGAGCGGGGGGAATTCCCGGTCCGCTGCAACAAGGCGATGGTGGGATTGGAGCGGATTGAGGATCCGGAGGAGGCCGCCATGGTGCGGACGATGATCGAGCGGCACGTGGCCTATACGAAGAGCGACCGGGGCCGGGTGGTGCTGGAGCACTGGGAGGCGATGCTGCCCCGCATCGTGCGGGTGATCCCGAAGGACTATCAGCGGGTGCTTCGTTCGCTGCGCGGGGCGCAGGAGCGGGGCCTGACGGGCGAGGAGGCCATCAATGCGGCCTTCGAGGAGAACGCGCGGGACGTTTCGCGCATCGGCGGAGGCTGAGGCACGACGACGGGTCAAGGCGCCGGCACAACACCCTTTCGACACGACTGAACTACGCGCATGGGAAAACCCACTGGCTTTCTGGAGTATCTGCGTGAACTGCCGCTGGACCGGCCCGCCCTGGAGCGGATCCGGGACTGGAACGAGTTCCACGAGCACATGACGGACGACAAGATGCGCGAGCAGGGGGCGCGCTGCATGGATTGCGGCGTGCCGTTCTGCCACACGGGCACGCTGTTGTCGGGGATGGCATCGGGGTGTCCGATCAACAACCTGATTCCCGAGTGGAACGACCTGGTGTTCCGGGGGCTGTGGCAGGAGGCGCTCGAGCGGTTGCACAAGACGAACAACTTCCCCGAGTTCACGGGGAGGGTCTGCCCGGCGCCGTGCGAGGGATCGTGCGTGCTGGGGATCAACGCGCCGCCGGTCACCATCAAGAACATCGAGGTGGCCATCATCGACCGCGGCTGGGAGAAGGGCTGGGTGCTGCCCCAGCCGCCGCTTCGCCGGACCGGCAAGAAGGTGGCGGTGGTGGGTTCCGGGCCGGCGGGACTGAGCGCGGCCGCCCAACTGAACCGGGCGGGCCACTGGGTGACCGTTTATGAGCGGGCGGACCGGCCGGGAGGGCTGCTCATGTACGGGATTCCGAACATGAAGCTCGACAAGAAGGGCGTGGTCCTGCGGCGGCTCGACCTGCTGATGAAGGAAGGTGTCGAGTTCGTGTGCAACACGGAGATCGGGCGGGATCTGCCGGCGCAGAAGCTGATGGACGACTTCGACGCGGTGATCCTCTGCACCGGGGCGACGCGGCCGCGGGATCTGCCGATCGAGGGGCGCCAGCTTCCGGGGGTCCACTTCGCCATGGATTTCCTGACGGCCAACACCCAGGCCCTGCTGGAGGGGCGTGTGGAAGCGTGCCCGATTTCCGCCAAGGGCAAGGACGTGGTGGTCATCGGGGGTGGCGACACGGGGACCGATTGTGTGGGGACCTCGCTTCGCCAGGGGTGTCGGAGCCTGGTTCAGGTGGAGATCCTGCCGAGGCCGCCGGAGGAGCGGGCGGCCGACAATCCGTGGCCGGAATGGCCGAAGGTGTACCGGATGGATTACGGGCAGGAGGAGGCGGCCGCGCAGTACGGGGCGGATCCGCGGGTTTATCTGACCACGGCGAAGCGGTTTCTGACCGATGCCGAGGGTGGGCTGAGCGGGGTGCACCTGGTGAACATCACCTGGAAACGGAACGAGAAGGGCGGGTTCGTGCCCGAGGAGGTTGCGGGGAGCGACCGCGAGGTGCCGGCGCAGTTGGTGTTGCTGGCCATGGGCTTCCTGGGGCCGGAACAGGGGATCCTGGATCAACTGGGGGTGGAGCGGGACGCCCGCACCCAGGTGCGGGCCGAACACGGGCGCTACCAGACGAGCATCCCCAAGGTGTTTGCCGCCGGGGATTGCCGGCGCGGGCAGAGCCTGGTGGTGTGGGCCTTCAACGAGGGGCGCGGCGCCGCCCGGGAATGCGATCGCTGGTTGATGGGCGGCACCGACCTTCCGTGATGGGGGGAGTGGTGCGTTGGGTTGAGGACTCGCGGAGCTCGTCCCTCCGAGGGGTGAAGCGAGGGGGGGTGCGATCGAGGCTCGGCAGGAGGCGCGAAGTGTGATGGGCTTGCGGGACCCATGAAGCGATGCGCAGGCAGGATTCTTTGGATGGCGGCGTGGCTGGCGGCGGGTGCCGGCACGACGACCCTGGCGGCGGAGGAGTCCGGTTGGATTTCACTGTTCAATGGCCGGGACTTGTCGGGCTGGGAGCAGCGGGGCGGCAGGGCGGAGTACGTGGTGGAAGGGGGGGAGCTGGTGGGGCGCTCGGTGCCGCGGACGCCGAATTCGTTTCTCTGCACCACGCGTGTCTTCACCAACTTCGTGCTGGAACTGGAGTTCAAGGTGGCGACGAACCTGAACTCAGGGATCCAGATCCGGAGCGAGTGCCACGACGAGGCGCGGGAGGTTCAGGTGGGAGACCGGACGATCCGCATTCCCGCGGGGCGGGTGCATGGGTATCAGATCGAGATCGATCCCGGGGCGCGGGCCTGGAGCGGCGGGATCTACGATGAGGGGCGCCGCGGCTGGCTGAAGGATCTGAAGGAGAACGACGCGGCGCGGGCGGCATTCCGGTCGGGCGAATGGAACCGGTTCCGGATTGAGGCGCGGGGACCGTGGATTCGGACCTGGATCAACGGGGTGTCGGCGGCGGAGCTGGAGGATGAGATGACGCCGGCGGGGTTCATCGGCCTGCAGGTGCATGGGGTGGGCAACCGCGAGGATCCGCTGGAGATCCGGTGGCGCCATCTGCGGCTTCGCGAACTTCCGTGACGGGGAGACGCCGATGCGCTTTCTGTCCACACTGACGGGGCTGGGCGTGGCCTGCACCCTGGCGGCGGCGGCGGCCATGGCGGTTGAGCGGCCGAACATCCTCTGGCTGACGTGGGAGGACGCGGGGCCCCAGCTTGGCGCCTACGGGGATGCCTACGCGACCACTCCGAACCTGGATGCGCTGGCGTCGCGCGGGATGAGGTATCGCCGGGTGTGGTCCACGGCCCCGGTGTGTGCGCCGGCGCGGACGGCGATCATTTCGGGGATGTATCCGGCGTCGATCGGGGCGGAGCACATGCGGAGCGACGTGCCCATGCGTGCGGGGACGCGGATGTACCCGGAGTTGTTGCGGGAGGCGGGTTACCACTGCTCGAACAACAGCAAGGAGGACTACAATCTCCGCAAGCCGCCGGGTGTGTGGGACGAGTCTTCGCCGCGGGCGCACTGGCGGAACCGGGCGCCGGGCCAGCCGTTCTTCGCGATCTTCAATTACACCGAGTCGCACGAGAGCCAGACGCGGAGACGTCCGCACACCATTGTGCATGATCCTGCGCGGGCCCCGGTGCCGCCCTACCAGCCGGACGAGCCGGAAGTGAGGGAGGGTTGGGCGCAGTATTACGACCAGGTGAGCGTGGTGGACCGGCGGGTGAAGGCGGCGCTCGATGAGCTGGAGGAGGCGGGGCTGGCCGGGGACACGATCGTGTTCGCGTATGCGGATCACGGGCCGGGGTTGCCACGGGGGAAGCGGATGGCGTGCGACTCGGGGCTGCGGGTGCCGCTGATCGTGCATTTTCCCGAGCGTTGGAGGCATCTGGCACCGCGCGAGTATGCCGTGGGGGGTGAGTCGCCGCGTCTGGTGGGATTTGTGGATCTGGCGCCCACGGTGCTGAGCCTGGCGGGGGTGCGACCGCCGGACTGGATGCAGGGGAGGGCGTTCGCGGGGCCGCATCAGACACGGCCGCCCGGGTGGTTGTTTGGGTCGAGGGCAAGGATGGACGAGCGGATCGATCTGGTGCGGGCGGCGACGGACGGACGGTACGTTTATGTCCGGAATTACCTCCCGCACCTGCCCCATGGGCAGCGGGTCGCCTATCTGTTTCAGACCCCGATGACGCAGGCCTGGCACCGGCGGTTCGAGGAGGGGACGTTGTCGCCGATCCAGAGGGCATTCTGGGAGCCGAGGGCACCGGAGGAGTTGTACGATCTGGAGTCGGATCCGCACGAGACGGTGAACCTGGCGGAATCGGGGCCGCATCGAAGCGTGCTCGAACGGTTCCGGAGGGTTCATCGGCGGCAGGTGCTGTCCATCGGGGATCTCGGATTTCTGCCGGAGGCGGAGATGCTGGCGCGGACGGGCGAGGGTTCGCCGGGCGACCTGGTTGCGGCGGGGCGGTACGATGTTTGGACGGTCTTCCGGGCGGCGGAGCTGGCGGCCGGCCGGGGGATGGAGGCGGTGTCGCGGTTGAGGCGGATGACGGGGCATGGGGACAGTGCGGTGCGGTATTGGGCGGCGACGGGTTTGCATCTTCGGGGCGTTGAGGCGGTTCGTGCGGGGCGGGAGGCGTTGCGGGGATTGTTGGGGGATGGCTCGGGCTCCGTTCGGGTTGCTGCGGCGGAGGCGCTGGCCTGGCACGGGGACGCGACGGATCGGGCGGAGGCGATCCGGGTGCTGGCGCAGGACTCGGATCTCGGGCGGAGCGAGTACCTGGTGGCGGTGGCGGCGTTGAATGCGCTGGACCGGTTGAAGGATCGGGAGGCGCTGCCGCTGGAGGCGTTGCGGGCGTTGCCCACGAGGCCGGAAGGGGTTTCAGGGCGGATGAGCGACTACGTGGAACGGCTGCTGGAGCGGGTGAGGAAACCGGAAGCCGGAAGCCTGAAGCCTGAGGCCTGAGGCCTGAGGCCTGAGATCCGACCGATCCGACCGATCCGACTGATCCGACCGATCCGACTGATCCGACCGATCCGACTGATCCGACTGATCCGACCGATCCGACCGATCCGACTACCGTGATGCGGCGTTGGGGGTGGGGGCTTCGGCGGGGGGCCCGGCGGGGGGCCAGTCGCCGAGGGACTCGACGAAGGCGGCGGAGCCGTCGCGGAGCCAGCCGTCGAGCTGGGCCTGGTCCTTGAGTTGCTGGCCCCGGTTGCGCGGGACGACGACGTAGCGGGTGTCGATTTCCGGGAGGGCGGAGAGGTCGCTCCAGAGCTTCTCGAACTGGGCGGTGGGGAAGATGTCCTCCTGGCCGTGGCCCCAGCGTTTCTTGACGTCCTTGAGGGTGACGTAGGTGGGGAGGCGGGCGGCGAGGTGACGGATGGCGGCGGCGATCTTCTCGACGGCGTCTTCGGGCGGGGCGGTCGAGGGGTCTTCCGGGGCGGCGCGGAGGACGTCTTCGCGGGAGAGGCCAAGGATGGCGAGGAAGGCGTCCACGCGGATCCAGGTGGTCATGGTGTTGTAGTAGCGGAGGCGGAACTCGTCCTCTTCGCGGGGCATGGCGAGTCCCTCGACGAGGCGCGGGAGCCCGTTGACGCGGGCGAGGCCGCCACCGCGGTCCTCGATGCGGCGGGGAATGACCTCGAAGGAGAGGCAGCCGCCGTGGGCGCGATGCCAGCCGAAGAGGGCGGGATCGGCGTCGGTGCCGACGGTGTCGATGTTATGGAGGAGGAGATGCTGGAGGGCGGGTTGAAGGCGGAGGAGCCGGGCGAGGACGCCGTTGCGGAGGAGGTTGGGGATTTCGAAGAAATGGCCGACGGGGTGGAGGCACTGGGACGGGAGATTGTCGGTGTAGTCGGCACCTTCACCGGCGGTGCGGGCCCATTGGATGAGGGCATGGCGCAGGCTTTCGCGGACCTTCTGCTGTTGTTCATCGAGGAGTTGCTGGGGCATTTCCTCCCATTGGAAGCGGAGATCGCGTTCGGTGGGGATGAGGCGGAGTCCGACCGAGCGGCCCCGGGAAAGGAAGACCGGCGGTGCGGGGGCGGGGCGGTCTGTGTGGGGATGGGGACCGGCCGGGGTATGCGGCAGGAGGCGGTCGAGGAACTCGACGATGGGGTCGTGGGTCAGGTAGCTGGTGGTGAAGACGTGGGGGATGGGGGTGCCGGCCTCGAGGGCGCGGCGCCGGGACTTGGCAAGGTGGACCTCGATGAAGGTGCGGTGACGTCCGGCGAGGCGGGCGAAGGGATGGAGGGCCTTGCAGACGCCGGCGCCCTGGGTCCAGCGGGAGCCGGCACCGGCGGCGAGGGTCACCACGGCGAGTTCGCCGCGGGCGAGGGCGTCCAGTCCGGCGGTGCGGAACGCGGCAGTTTCGGGGGAGGCATCCCAGCGGGTGGCGTCGGTGAGGTCATCGTCGCGAACGTCCTCGATGGTGGTTTCGGGGCGGAGGCGGTTTTGGGCGAGGCCGATGCGGCCGTCGCGGAGGTCGGTACGGATATGTTCGTGCTGGGTGCGGTCGAAGCCGTGGGATTCGAGGAAGGGATCGAGGGACTGGGGGCCGGAGCGGGCGGCGGCGGGCCGGGGCAGGAGGGCATCGAAGAGGGTCTGGACCATGCCGGCCAGTTCGGGGCGGGAGCGGCAGGCGGCGCCGAAGCGGTCGAGTTCGGCGCGCTGGATGGGGGGCAGGTGGTGAAGATCGCGGCGGAGGAGGCGGGGGACGGTGAGGGCGTAGTAGCCGGGGGGCAGGAGGGCCTCGTCATCGCCGAGGAGTTCCGCGCAGGTACCGCGTTCGTTGATGGCGTAGTCGAACACGAGGGGGTCCATGGCGAAGGGGAGGGCATGGCGCAGCTCGCGTTTGAGGTCGGACATGATCTCCTGGAGGCGGGCCTGGGCGGCGGGTTTGCGGTGGGGGGCGAACATGAAGCCCATGCCGCCGCCGCTCATGCCGCCGAGCATCCAGAATCCCCAGAAGGCGTCGCCGAACTCGGCGCGGGTCCGGGCGATGAGGGATTCGGTGAAGGCGTTGGAGGCCCAGGGGATGATGGTCTGGAGGGGGCCGAAGAAATTGCGGGTGGTGGCGGCACCGAGGGCGCGGACGTCGCCCTGGCGCAGGGCGTTTTCGATTTCGTGGAGCAGGTCGAGGGTGGAGAGGCGGGCGTCCCATTCGGCGGGGGATCGGAGGAGGTACTTCTCGGTGACCATTTCGAGGATGGGCCCGACGTTCTGGGCAATGCCGCCATGGACGAGGACCAGGGATTCGCGGAGGGCCTGGCGGGCGGTATCGGGGATTTCGGACCGGTCGAAGACATGGTGGGTGGGGAGGAGGCGTCCGCGGGAGACGCCGAATTCGGCGTCGCCGGGGCCGGAGGGACAGCCGGCGATGCGTTTGATGCCGGGCCAGACGCCGCCGGAATCCTGCCAGCCGCCGCCGGAGCCGCCGAGCCATTCGCCGAGGAGGGCACGGGCGAGGACGATGCGGCGTTCGGATTCCTCGAGGGGGCCGGTGAGGGAGCGGGTCTGATGGGTGGCACGCATGCAGACGGCGACCAGGCAGCCGAGGAGGTTGGTGGAGACGGCGAGGCGGGATCCCTTGGGGATGTCGTTGACGCAGGAGACCAGTTCGAGGCCGCGTCCGGGGCCGATCACGCGGGCGAGGAGATCGGCGAGGGAAAGGCCGCTGCCTTCGATGCCGGGAGGGACGATGCCACTGGCGATGACGGCCGCCTTGAGCAGGCCGAGGTGGTCCTTGGCGAAGTCGAAGATCTCGGCGAGGGAGGCGATGTCGGCGGTGCAGAGGAGGTCCACCGAGGCGAGGCGGATGACGGGTTCCTCGATGACGCGGAGGTAGGCGGTGACTGGCGGGCGCGGGGCGGCATCGCGGCCGTGGACGCCGAGATCGACGGAGACATTGAGCACCTGGGCGCCCTCGGGGAAGTCCATGCCGAGGAAGAAGATGTCGCTCCAGCCGCTGTGGGTGAGGTCCATGCGGACGGGAGTTTCCTCGCGCAGGACGGGGAAGGTGCCATCGGGACCGGGGACGAGAAGTTCGGGGCGCAGGCGGAGGGGTTGGTCGGTGGGGTGTCCGACGCGGAACATCCACTGGTTGCCGCGAATGGAGCGGACGCTGCGCCGGACCTGATCGCCGAGGGTTTGGAAGGCGAGGCGATGGTAGGCGGCGGCGAGGGCGGAGGAGAGGCCGTCGCCGGGGCCCTCGCGGGTCTGGGCGGCGAGGAAGGTGTCGATGGCTTCTTCGAAGCGGCGCTGGAGGAGGTGTTCGTAGCCGCGGAACGGGATGAGGGCGGGGGCACGATCCGCGGATGGGCTGGTGGATGGGCTGGTGGATGGGCTGGCGAGGCGGGAAGGGATTTCGAAGCGGTGGAGGGCGTGGAGGAAGAGGAGGGCGCGGACGCGTTCGTAGAGGTTGCTGGAGCGGCGGCGGAAGGCATCGAGGGCGGCGGCGGCGCGGAGGAGCTGGTCGAGGTTGGCGCTGGCGCACCAGGCATGGAGGGAGCGATCGCGGACTTTGGGGTCCTGGGAGACGATGATCTGGAGGAGGGGATGGTCCATGGCGTCAGGCGAGGCGGTCGCGTTCGCGGGAGGCAAGCAGTTCGATGAGGAGATGGAGGACCTCATCGCGGTCGCGTCCGGCGAGGGCGAGGGCGAGTTGGGCATGGAGGAGGCCGTAGCGGACGCCGATATCGAAGCGGCGGCCGCGGGTTTCGAAGGCGAGGTAGCGTTCGCGACGGGCGAGGGCGGCGAGGGCCGGGGACAACTGGAGGTTGGGGCCGAGGGGGGCGGTTTTGGCGAGCAGTTCCATCACCAGCGGGGTGAGGACGTGCATGCCGAAGAAGCAGAGGTAATGGCCGGCGCGGAGGCCGGGGACGAGGAGGTGTTGTTCGGCGTCGGTGGGGGTGGGTTTCTCGATGACTTCGGTGATTTCGTAGAGGGATTCGGGGGTTTGGAGGCGACGTCCGCCGACGGCGCCGTAGAAGGGGAGTTTGCTCTCGTGGGTGCCCTGGACGGCGGACACGGCGCAGCGTTGGGCGGCGGCGACCTCGACCAACTGGCGGGCGCAGGGCCGGTCGGAGTTGCTGACGTAGAGGTGATCCCCCACGAGGAGGAGGAAGGGGTTGGGACCGATGAAATCGCGGGCGGACAGGACGGCCTGACCGAAGCCGCCGGCATGGGATTGCTCGATGAACTGGAGCTTGGAGGCATGGGGTCCGGCGGCGGCGAGGAAGGCGTCATGATCACCGGGGGCGATGACCACGCCGACCTGACGGACGCCGGCGGTGAGGGCTTCCTCGATGATGATGGCGAGAGCCGTCTTGGACTGGCCGTCACGATCGACCAGGGATTGGAGGGGCAGTGAGCGTTGGGCGCGTCCTGCGGCGGTGATGACGGCTTTGGCGATCTCCATGGGCGGGAGGAGATTCGGGGTCTGAGGAGCGCGGGTCAATGCGGGGGGTGGGGACATTCTGCTTGCGTTGGGGTTTGTGGGGGCGGTCCCATTTGGGGACGGGGATGCGCGACACGCTCAAGGCCCGCCCCGTTCCTGCCGATAGTCGCAAGGACCTACCGGTTCTGGCAGGGGCTTGGGCGGGAGCACGGGCCGATCGACCGGGACGCCGATGAACTGGAATCCATTGACGAGTGGCGGGAGGCGGGCGACTGCCGGAGGGAGGAACCCCGGGCGGGGCCCGGCACGAGGGGAGCTTGGACGGTCGTGAACGAGATGGATCTCGCGACATGGCTTCCGATGACGGTGGACGACTACGCCGACTACGAGCGGCGGGTCAACCGGCAGCGTTTGAGCCGGGCGGGAGGCGTGTGGTGGCGCCAGGTGCGGCCTTTCTTCCATCGGCCTCTGTTTCTCTTCCGGGATCACCCGCCGGAGGTGGAACTGCCGTGGGGTGCCCGGTGGGTGGGCGGGGCCCAGCATCCGGTGGGGCCGGAAACGCCGGCCAATTCCCGGCTGCCGTTGCTGGTCTGGGATCCGGTGCCGGGATACTCGCTGGATGCCGAGCGAGGGAACGTGCGTCGGGAGATCAAACGCGGTCTGGGCCGGTATGAGATTCGAATCGTCCCCGACGCCGGGGTGCTGACGCGGGAAGGGCATCCCCTTTACCTGGAGTTCATCGAGCGGACGCAGTACCAGGTGAACCGGGCGCGGGTGGAGCCGGCGTATTTCGCGCAATGGTCGGGGGAGGTGTTTGCGCGACCGCATCCGCGGGTGCTGGGGGCATACCACGAGGGCCGGCTGGAGGCGGTGTCGATCACCTTCCGGGTCGTGGAGGTGCTGTATTACAGCGTGTATTTCGGGGGTGGGAGCGCGCTGCGGAACTGTGCGGCGGACGCCATGATCCATGCCATCAAAGTCGGGGCGGCGGCGGACCCGGAGGTGCGGTACGTGTTTTCGGCGGTGGGGGGCATGCCGCGGGGACTGGACTTTTTCTATCTGCGCCGTGGCTTCCGGTATCTGGAGCGACCCGCCCGCGTTCGTGGGAACGCGCTGACCCTGTCGCTGATCCGGCGATGGAAGCCGGACTGGCACCGCAAGCTGACCAACGAACTGGGCGGGGAGCGGGCGTCGGGGGTGGACAGCCGGGAGGGTGGGTGCCGGCCGGCAGCGGGGGGCACGACGTCGTTGTGGGCGCCGGATTCGGCGGAACGAGGGGTGCATCACTAGGGCGCCGGGCGGAGGACAGAGCTGCCATGCCGATAGTCGCCGAGATCACCACGACGGCCGGGGCCACGGGCTGGGATGCATTTCTGGAGGGATCGATCCTGGGGCAGTTCCAGCAGAGTGCGGCGTGGGCCGGGGTGAAGGCGGTCGAAGGCTGGGACGGTTTGTGCATGGTGTTGAAGCGGGAGGGGAGGATCGCCGGGGGGGCGCAGGTACTGCACAAGAGGACCCGGTTCGGGCGGCTGGCGTTTGTGAACAAGGGGCCGGTGGTGGAGCCGGGTGACATGGAGACCCGGGAGGAGGCGTTGCGACAGTTGGTGACGCTGCAGCGGCGGGAGGGCTGGCGGGCATTGCTGGTCCAGGGGCCGGACGGGGATCCGGACGGGCTGGAGCCCCTGAGGCGGCATGGATTCGTCGAGGAGCGGTTGATGAACATCATCGACTCGACGTTGATGATCGACCTGGGGGATGGATGGGAGGCGGTGCGGGGACGGTTCCGCCGGAAGGCGCGGCGGAATCTGCGACCGGTGGCGGACGATCCGTTGACAGTCGTGGAGGGGGGCGAAGCCGACCTGGAGACGTTCTTCGAGTTGATGCGGAACACCTGTCGTCGCCAGGGGGTCCGGCCGAACCCGGGCCGGATCGAGGGATTGCGAGCCATGTGGGAGGGGTTCCATCCGCAAGGCCGCATCCATGTCCCGTTTGTCGAGCGGCGGGGACGCAAGGTGGCCGGGGGCCTGTGCTTTTGTTTCCGGGACCGGGTGACGTTCTGGAAGAAGGGATGGGATCCGGAGGGGGGCGGTTCGACGGTGAACTTCGTGCTGACGGCCGAAGTGATCCGGTGGGCGGCGGAGCGGGGGTATCGGTGGCTGGATTTCGCGACGTTGGATCGCGACATCGCCCAGGCGATGGCGCGTGGCGAGGAGCCCCCGGAGGACCTGACCGACCGGAGGGATTTCTTCAATCTGAGTTTTGGGGGTCAGGCCCATTTACTGCCGGGGCCGATGATCCGGCTGGCGAACCCGGTGGCGGCCCTGGGCTACCGGCTGGCCACTTCGGGCCCGCTGCTGCGACGGGCGCAACGGGTGCTGCGTCGGCTGGCGGTGAACTGAGTTCGGGAACGGCGGGGTGACCTTCGAATTCCGTCCGGTTTCAGTTTCCGCCGGGGGAATCCGGGAGGGCGGGGACGGCGACGATCCAGAGGTGAGTCAGGAAGCCGGGCGGGAGATGGAGGAGTCGCGGGAAGAGTTTGCGACGGGCGGGGGACAGGTCGAGTTCGGCGGGATGGGCCACCTGATCGACCGGGTGGGCGCGCAATGTGCCGCGGGTCCAGGAGCCGGGAGAGACCGAGGCATTGCACTGGACTTCGAGATCCCAGGAACGGCGGTTGGCGTCGATGACGGGATTCCGGAGGTTGATGCCGGGAGGCCAGTCGAGGGGTTCGAGCCGGATCGGTCCGTCGTAGCCGTGGCGGACGAGTTCGAGACGGAGGGTGACGGTTCCGTTGACGGGGACGTGCAGGCGGTCGGTGTCGGCGGTGAAGCGGAGGGGTGCGGCGGCGGGTTGGAGCCAGGCGACGTAGCCACGGTGCGGGCCGGTGCGTCCGCCGGCTTCCTCGACCGCGAGGTGGTAGGTTCCCGGGGTTTGGAAGCGATGGTGGATCGCCGGATCCCCGGCGGACTCCCCGGAGGTGGCCAGGGTGGATCCATCGGCAGCGAGCAAGCGGAGGAGGGGATCGCTGGCGTACCCCAGTTCCCGGGCGCGGGCACCCAGGCGCCAGAAGCCCGGGGCGTGGACTTCGAAGCGGTACCAGTCCTGGTCGTCGGGCCGGTGGAAGTGGCCGCGGACCGGGGTGTCCGGATGGAGCGGGGTGGCGGTGTCGGGATCGTCATTGGGCTCGATCTCGACGTCGGGGGGGCGGACGTGGAGGGGCAGGCGCGGGGTGAGGGCGGCTTGATCGGCGGGATCGAGGGGCAGCCAGCGCCCCACCGGAATGGGGGAGCCGGGGTGGACTACGGGAGGGCCGACTCCGGTCCGGGCTGGGGCGACAGCGGGGAAGGGGGTGGGATCCGAGGGGGACAGGCCCGGAAGGTGGGCCTGCACAGCCACGGGGAAGGAGCCTGCGCGCAGTCGATACCGGTGGGCGTTGCCGCCGGCGTATTCGGCGTCGCGGATTTCGACGAGGTAGTCGCCTGGGACCGGGGCCTGGAAGGTGACGGCGCAATCGTATCCGAGGCCCGGGGTATCAGTCGATCGACGGAGTTCGTGTCCATCAGGATCGAGGATGCGGAGGACCGGATCGAGGGGGGAGCCGAGGCGTTGGGCGACGACTTCGAGGGAGAGGGATTGTCCGGATTGAAGCGGGACCCGGTAGAAGTGGGAGCGACGTTCGGGCAGGGTGGCATCGATGGCAACGGGAGCCGCCAGGGGATGGGCACGGGCCGGGTCGTGGTGGGAGTCCGGCGCGGCTTCGGATGGGAGCGGATCGATGAGAACGAGAAACGGGTGGGAGACGCCGTGGGGACCGATGAGGCGGAACTTCTCCATGCCGGGCGGCAGATCCGGCGGGATGTGGAGCGGGATCTTCAGGGTGCGATCGGTGGATTCCCAGTCTTCGGGGTGGGCGCGGGGGACGGGTCCCTGCCAGGAGGTCCAGATCTGACGGACCGGTTCGAGGTGCCGGCCGCGGATTCGGAGAAGGTGGGTGGCGCCGGGTTGAAGTGCGGCGGGCTGAACCGACTGGATTTCGGGAGGGGCCGGCACGGCGGGGATTTCGGCGGAAAGAGCGGGCGAAAGGAGGGCGAGGACGCCGATGACTGAGGCCGACGTGAGGAGGGGGGCAAGGGTGTGGAGCATGGGGAAGAGGACTCGCGGAGCTCGTCCCTCCGGAGGGTGAAGCGGGGAGGTGGAATCGGAGGGCCGAGTTCCACGAGGCCGCAGGGGTGTGGTGCAGCGAAGGGGTGCCTTCTCAGGTGAGGATGCCCTCGATGGTGTTTCCCGCGGCGATGGGAAGGGGGCGGTCACCGGGACCGAAGACCTCGGTGTGGGGATCGATGCCGAACAGGTGGAACAGCGTGGCGGCGAGGTCATCGGGGCGGACGGGTTGATCGGCGGGGTACATGCCCTCGCGGTCGGAGGCGCCATGGACGTAGCCCTTCTTCACGCCGGCGCCGGAGAGGAGGACGGTGTAGCAGTGGGGCCAGTGGTCGCGGCTGACGTTGGAGTTGATGCGCGGGGTGCGACCGAACTCGCCCATCCAGAGGACGAGGGTTTCGGCGAGGAGCCCACGGGTATCGAGGTCGTTGAGGAGGGTGGGGAGGGTCTGTTCGGTGATGGGGAGGTGATACTGATCGATGATGGGGAACATGCGGGTGTTGTTGAACCCGTGGGTATCCCAGCCTCCGGAGGTGGTGCTCTGGCCGCCGATGGTGTCGGAGAAGTACACGGTGACGAACTTGGCGCCGTGTTCGACGAGGCGGCGGGCGAGGAGGCAGCTCTGGCCGTAGGTGGTGCGGCCGTAGGCGTCGCGGACGGCGTCCGGTTCGCGGGAGAGATCGAAAGCGCCGCGGAGCCGTTCGGAGCCCAGCATGCCGAGGGCGCGTTCGTAGTACTGATCGAGGCCGCGGGCGGCGCCGGAGGCTTCGAGGAGACCGGATTGCCGGTCGATGAGGCGCTGGAGTTCGCGACGTTGGGCGAGGCGTTCCGGGGAAAGGCCGAGGGGCAGGGTGAGTTCCGGGAGTGCAAAGGCCGGTTGATTGGGATCCTGGGTGAAGAAGAACGGGTCGTGGTGTTTGCCGAGGAAGCTGGCGTGCTGGCCGGGGGTGATCGAGCCGTCGCGGATGATGTGGGGGTAGGCGATGAAGGAGGGCATCTCGCCGTCGGCGGGGGAGAGTTTGTCGATGACGGACCCGTAGGCGGGATGGAGGTCGATGGAATCCCGCAGGCGCTGATCGTCCACCGGGGGGGCATGGCCGGTGAGGGCGTAGTACCCGGCGGAATTATGATTGTTCATGGTGTGGTGGACGCTGCGGATGAGCGTCACGCGGTCCATGATTTCCGCGGTGCGGGGCAGTCGTTCGGAGACCTGGATGCCGTCGGCGTTCGAGGCGATGGGGCGGTAGGGACCGCGGATGGCCTCGGGGGCGTCCGGCTTCATGTCGAACATGTCGAGATGACTGGGGCCGCCGTATTGGAAGAGGAAGATGACCGACTTGATGCGGGGCTTGAGGGTGCCGGCCCGGCGGGCGGCGTCCTCGGCGCGGAGAAGGGTGGGGAGGTGGAGTCCGAGGAGGGCGAGGCCGCCGACCTTGAGGGCGTGGCGCCGGCTGAAGCGGCAGGCGTCGAAGCCCGGACAGGCGAAGCGGGAGGCGTGCTGGGGCATGGGGGGGAGGGGATGGGGGTTGGGGGGAAGGCGGTTCAGTGGCGGAAGACAAATTCCTTCGCATTGACCAGGGCCCAGGCGATGTCTTCGAGGGCCTGTCGCGGGTCGGGGCCTGTTTCGAAATGCCGGCGCAGGGCGTCCCGTTCGGGCGGCGTGGGCGGGCGGGTGAGGGCGGTCCAGAAGAGATCCTCGATCAGGGCGTCCGGGGCGGCGCCCGAGGCGAGGAGTTGATCGAGGCGATTGCCGGGGCGGGCGAGGAGGTCGGCGAGGAGCGGGCCGGTCATCAGTTGGAAGGCCTGTCCGAGGTTGGTCTGGCAGGAGCGTTCCTCCTCGCTGGCGAGCAGGCGGTCGGGTTTGCCGAAGACGCGCAGGAACTGTTCGGCCTGGCCGGGGGGCCGACCGCGGAGACGCACCGCCTGGACGCCGGGGATCTGGGTGGCGCGGAGTCCGTCGGGGTAGCCGGCGAAGGCCGGGGAGGCGCCGGTGACGTGGGCCAGGGCGTCGAGGGCCTGCTCGGCGGTCAGGCGGCGGAGGGGAACGTGCGCGTAGGCCGCATCGTCGTGGTGGGACATCGGGCTGCTGCGGGATTCGGTCTGGTAGGTGCGGGAGGCCATGATGAGGCGGATCGTGCGGCGCAGGTCGAAGCCATGGGCGACGAAGTCGGCGGCCAGGGTATCGAGCAGTTCGGGGTGACTGGCGGGATTGGTGGGACGGAAGTCGTCCACCGGGTCCACGAGGCCCCGGCCCATCAGGTGGAACCAGATCCGGTTCACCTGGACGCGGGCGAAGAGCGGGTGATCGGGGCGGGTGAGCCAGGCGGCGAGGGCGTCGAGGCGGTTGCCGGACGGGGCCAGGGGTTCCGCATCGCCGAGGAGGCGGGCCGGCAGAATCCGGCCGGAGGCGGGGTGACGGGATTCGCCGTCGCGCGCGTGGAGGACGATTTGTTCTCCGGTGAAGCCGTGGGTGTCGAGGGTGTCGGGGTAGCGGTTTTCGAGGACCTTGTAGCGGATGCGGGCGAAGATGGCGGACCACTCGTGGTAATCGTCCTGGGTCCAGCGGTCGTAGGGATGGTTGTGGCATTGCGCGCAGCCGAGGCGCGTGCCGAGGAAGACCTGGGCCACGGTCTCTGCCCGGGTGGGGACGGTGCGGAGGGAGCGGTAGAAACTGGCGGGGGGATTCTCGTAGGTGCTCCCCCGGGCCGTGAGGAGTTCGCGGGCGAAGCGGTCCATGGGCATGCCCGAGGCGATGGCGTCGCGGATCCAGCGGTGGAAGAGGTCCACGCCCTTTCGGTCGAGGGCCTTCTCCTCGTTGCGCAGGAGGTCGGACCACTTGAGGGCCCAGAACTCGGCGAACTGCGGGCGCTGGAGGAGGGTCTCGACGAGACGGGAGCGTTTTTGGGGATCGGGGTTGGCGAGGAAATCGAGGGCCTCCCCGGTGGCGGGCAGGGTGCCGAGGAGATCGAGGTGGGCACGGCGGAGGAAGCGGAGATCGTCCACCTCGGGGGCGGGTTGGAGCCGATGGAGCCGGAGTTTCGCGAGGATGGGTTCGTCCACGACATTGCGCGGCTGGACGTCGTCGGGCCAGGCGAAGCCGGGGCGATCGGGGACGAAGGCGAGCCGGACCGGCACCTGACGGTGGAGATAGCGGACGAGCACGGTGACTTCGCCATCGAGGTCCGCTGTGACGAGTCCATCGGGCGAGACGGAAAAGCCGGGCCGCGTGGGTTCGTACACGGCAAGGCGCGAGACATCGCGTTCGGTGCCGTCGGAGAAGCGGGCCACGGTGCGGAGGGCGGCGTCGGTCACGGGTGCGTGGAGGATTGTGGCAGCCGTATGGACGGAGAGGTCGTGGAGTGTTGGGTGGTCCTGTGGATCCATGGGGGCCCCGGCGGCGATCCAGGCGCGGAGGATGGCGTATTCGGGTGTGCCGGGGGCGAAGCGGGTGCCGCCTTCGTGGGGAATGCGGGCGGTGGCTTTGAGGAGGAGGAGGCTCTGGTCGGGTTCGTTGGGATGGATGCGGCGCCCGAAGGCCTCCTCGGTGAGGGCGACGTGATCGGCGACAGGATTCTCGCCGCGAAGCGAGAGCTGGAAGCCGCCTTTGCCGGAGGCATTGCCGTGGCAGGCGCCGGCGCTGCAGCCGGCCTTGGAAAGAACCGCCATGACATCGTGGCGGAACGAGACGGGTTGTTCGGTGGTTTGCGCGGGGAGGGTTCCCAGGACAAGAGCCAAGGCGGCCATGGCGAAGGTGGGAACTCGGCCGGGGAACATGAGGGCACGATAGGGGATGAGGCTGGAAGGTGGGAAGCGGGTTTCGCCGTGCATCCCGAAGTTGTGGGGAGAGGTGCGAAATTCGCGAAGCGTCATCTCGGAGGGCCGAGTTCCACGAGGCCGCAGCGGAGTGGTGCAATGGATGGAGGACTCGCGGAGCTCGTCCCTCCGATTCGCTGCCTCCTCACCCACAACTCCGGGATGCTACGCGGGGTTCGCGCGCGGGAACAATGTGCTTCCCGGCAGGGGGATGGTGTGGCGTAGTGGGTTTCATCCACGGAATGAACGCCATGAAACGAACCTATCGAGGAGGGATCCGGGGGAGGCGCGCCTTCACGCTGATTGAGTTGCTGGTGGTCATCGCGATCATCGCCATTCTGGCCAGCATGCTGCTGCCGGCGCTGTCGAAGGCGAAGGAGCAGGGGCAGCGGACGAAGTGCCTGAGCAACATCAAGCAGGTGCTTCTGGCGACCCATCTGTACACGGGGGACAACGATGAATCGATGCCCTACACGTCGTGGAGTTCGGGGACGTTCAACGTGCCCAACTGGCTGTACACGCGGGTGGCGACGAACCGTCCGCAGCACACCATCGAGCGGGGACAGCTCTGGCCCTATCACCTGACCAAACAGCTCTACTGGTGCCCGCTGGACCGCACCAACAACTCGCTGTTCCGGCAGCGCGAGATGCAGGTCAGCAGTTATGTCATGAATGGCGCGGTGTCCGGGTATTCGACCGGGCCTGGCGGGAACTTCACGAGCTACAAGGCGAATCAGTTCGGTGCGGACCGGATGCTCTACTGGGAGGCGGACGAGAAGCTGCCGTCGAACTGGGACAATGCGGCGAGCCGGCCTGACGAGGGGGTGACCCAGCGGCACAACACGGGGAGCGTGATGGGGATGTTCGGCGGCCACACCGAGTTCATGAAGTTCCGGACCTACTACCGCGAGGCGGGTATCGGCGGATTCCCCGGGGTCCGGCCCGGACGGTTCTGGTGCAATCCGGGATCGCCACGCGGGGATTGAAGGAGGGCAGGGACCGGAACGGAGGCAGGCGATGAGGATGAGCGGTGACATCAAGGACGGGAGGCACACGATGAATACAGCAGGATGGCGCAGGATGATGGTGGCGATGGCGGGAGCCCTCGCGTTGGTGCAGGCGGGTTGCGGCAGCGGCGTGGAGGATCCGGACATGATGCTGCCGGCGACTCAGGCCCAGGCGGCGGCGCGTGTGGAACAGGTCTTTGCGACCGCGGAACCGGCGGCGCAGGAGACGGCGGCGGCGGCTGCCCAGGCGGCAAGGTCGGGGGACTACGAGAAGGCGGTCGTGGCGCTGGAGGTGTTGAGGCAGCGCGAGGAAGTCTCGCTGGACCAGGGATTGGCCGTCCACGGGTACATGGTCACGCTCGAGGCGCAGTTGATCCAGGCGATGGAGTCGGGGGACGAACGGGCCCGGCGCGCGTACGAACTGCTGCGCAAGATGAAGCGGAATTAGCCCGGCTGAGGTCGTGGAAATGGACGGAAGAATCGTGCATATGCACGCAGATTTGGGCGGATTGGAGGGGGAGTGGAGCAGGGTGCGAGGCAGAGTTGAAGGGGCGTGGTGTGGGGTGCCGGACCGGGTGAATGGGGGATGAAGTGGCGAAGCGGTGGAGGCCGTGGAAATGGACGGAAGAATCGTGCATATGCACGCAGAGTTGGGTGGTTTGGAGGGGGGAATGGAGCAGGGCGGGGGGAAGAGTTGAGGGGGCGTGGTGTGGGGGGCCGGACCGGGTGAATGGGGGATGAAGTGGCGAAGCGGTGGGGGCCGTGGAAATGGACGAAAGAATCGTGCATATGCACGCAGAGTTGGGTGGTTTGGAGGGGGAGTGGAGCAGGGCGCGAGGCAGAGTTGAAGGG
>JAHCBA010000062.1 GCA_019634625.1 Verrucomicrobiia bacterium | reverse complement strand
AAGCCAATCAGCCGTCCGTCCTCCTGGCCACCGAAATCGCCCTATCCATCTAACCTCCAACATTCAACTCCCCGTCTTGTCGATAGCCATGTTGATAAGGCGCCACCCACGTCTCTCCTCCCTCATCCCCTGATCTAGCTGAATCAGCCTTGGGGGCGGGACGGTGGGTGGACCGGAAGAAGTTTGCATGTGGCGCGGGAGCGGGTTTGCTGTCGGCCATGAAGACCGTGGTGTGGTTGTCGGGACTGGGTGTGGTACTGATGTCCGTGATCGGGGCGGCTGGAGCAGTTCCAACGAACGCTCCTTCGCCCGGGGGGGGGCGGGAGAGGTCATTGTTCGATGGGAAGACTCACGAGGGATGGGCGGTGACCCGGTTCGCGGGGCGGGGTGAGGTGCGAGTGGATCGCGGCCTGCTGGTTCTTGAGCAGGGGTTCCTGACCGGGATCCACTGGACCAACGATCTGCCGCAGACGAATTACGAGATTTCGATGGAGGCGCGTCGGGTGAACGGGAACGACTTCTTCTGCGGGCTGACGTTCCCCATCCAGGGGACAAATGCGACGCTCATCGTGGGGGGATGGGGCGGGGGGTTGGTGGGGATTTCAAGCATCGACGGCTATGATGCCTCGGAGAACGAGACGACCACGTTTCATGCCTTCAAGCGGGAGCAGTGGTACGCCATCCGGGTGCGGGTGACGTCGGAGAGGCTGGAAGCGTGGCTGGACCAGGAGAAGATCGTGGATGTGAAGGTGCCGGGACGAACATTCGGGCTGCGGTCGGGTCCGATCGAGGAGAGCGTTCCATTGGGGGTGGCCACCTATGAGACCGAGGCGCATCTGCGGAACATTGTGCTGCGGTATCTGCAGTAGCCGGGCAGGGGAGTCAGGCATCGACGCGGCCCGGCGGCCCTCGATGCCCCGCGACGGCGGACTCTAGCCACGCGGCGAGGCGTTCGGAGTGAGCGTTGAGGGCGTAGTCCCGTTCCACGCGGCGCCTGGCCGCCCGGGCGCGGGTGGCGGCGGCGGCGGGATCGTCGAGCACGGAGGTGACGGCGGCGGCGAGGGTCGCGGCATCGGGGCGGTCGAGGAGGAGACCCAGTGTGCCGTTGTCGAGGAGGTCGGCGGCGGCGCCGACGCGGCGGGAGACAATGGGGACCTCGAAGGCCATGGCTTCGAGGAGCACGATGCCGAAGGTCTCAAGGGTGCTGGGGAAGACAAAGACCGACGCGGCGCGCCAACGTTCCAACCAGGCGTCGGAGCCGGCCTGAAGCTGCCGGTGCACGACGAGTCCGGGTTCCGGGTCGAGGTTGGATTCGGTGAGAAGATGGAGTTCGCAGCGGTGCGAGAGGTGGCGGCGCCAGGTTTCAAGGAGGAGCGGGCCGCCTTTACGGCGGAAATCGCCGCCGACGAAGAGGATTTGGGGCTGGGAGCCGGGCAGGGGCGGTCGCGATCGCGGGGTCCAGGCGAGGGGGTCGATTGGCGGGGGCAGGATGTCCACGCGGCCGGGTTCGACGTGGTAGTTCTGGAGGAGTGAAGTCCGGGCGGCGGCGGACCACGGGAGCAGGCGATGGGCTGCGGCGAACAGGCGCCGTTCGGCTGTGAGGAGTGGGCCGAGGGTAAGGGGGGCAAGCCAGGCGGCAATGCGGTTGGGCGCGAACCACCGGGAATGCCGAAGCTGGGTGAAGGTGGCGTCGAGGCAGACGAAGACTGGCAGACTGGGCGTGAGGTCGGAGAGGGAGAGGGCGACGCTCTGCGTGTTGACGATGACGGCCCGGACGGGATGGACCGCGCGGAGTGCGTCGAGTTGACGTCGGACGTGCATGCTGACGATGCGGCGCCAGCGCAGGGCGTGGAAGTCGAGGCCGAACCGGCGCAGGCCGCGAATGGTGCGGTTGGCGCGGATGCGCCAGGGTTCGGGGAGGGGGGTGGCGTCGAGTCGAAGGGGCTGGATTCCGAGTTCCGGACGGTGTTGGAAGGCACCGGCATAGCGGCCGAGGTGGGAGGCATGGCCGAGGGTGTTTTCGTTGATGAAGGCGACGGGGATGGGCGGGAGCGTGGACATTGGGTTGGGGGTCAGGCCGGGCGAATGAGGGAGCGGATCAGGGGCAGGTAATCCTCACGAAACCGGGCGAGGGAACGGGAAACCGCGGTGGCACGGGCTGCGCGGCCCAGTTCGGGGAGCCGGGCGCTGTGGCGGTGGCACCAGGCGAGGCGTTCGCGGAGGGCGTCGCGATCCCCAACGGGAACAATGAACCCGTTGTGGCCGTCGATCACCCAGTCGCGTCCGCCGGTGGTGGTGCTGACGATCACGGGGACGCCCGAGGCCATGGCCTCGGCGACGACGTATCCGAAGCCATCGGCGACCGAGGGATGGACGATGACGTGGGACTTGCCGAAGACCTCGTCGAGGCCGGCGTCGCGGATGGGGACGGGGCGGACATGGATCGCGGGGTGGGGAGTGACGTGTTCGCGCAGGTAGCGGGCGACTTCACGGCTTCCTGATCCGCCCCAGAGGACCAGTTCGCTGTCGGGGAGACGGGCGGCGCGGAAGGCTTCGACCACGTGGTGGAAGGCCTTTCCCACTTCCAGGCGACCGATGAAGGTTACGCGGAACCGGTCGTGTCGGAAGGTGGCCGCGGGGAATTGTTCCGTTTCGATCGGGGGCGAGACCACGACGACGCGTTCCGGGTCGAAGCCGCGTTGGAGAAAGGTTTCGCGGGCATGATGGGACATGACGCGGATCCGATCCGCGGCGGCATATTCGCGGCGACGGCGGGCTCCCTGGGTGCGATCGGGACGAAACCGCACACCGAAGGCCGCCATTTCCCGGGCAACGCGGAGATTTCCTTCGTCGTCGTGGACGGTAACGACGTCGAGGAGGGTGCCGGCGCCAAGAGCCTTGGCGCGGGCGAGACTGTGTTCGCAATGGCCGGTGAGTCCCTGGAACACGGCACATGGAGGGAGGGCGCGGGCGACGTGCCGATCGAAGGCCGTTTCGATAAGGTTGGCATGTAGGGCGCGCAGGCGGCGGACCCCGGGCCAGCGGAAAGCGGCGCCGATCCAGGCGGGAATGGCGACGGTGTGATCGCTCACTCCGGGCATGGATGTGGGGGAGAAGGTCTCGACTTCGAAGGCTCCTTCAAGCCCGGCGAGCATGTGGGCGAAGTTCAGGCCGAGACCGCCCTCCCGGGGTCTGGCGTGGGCGGCTAGGACGACTCGAGGGAGGGGATTCATGACGCGGCGGGTTGCGATGCCACCTGCGAGTACAGGTCGAGGTAAAGGGGTACAACGGCGGTCGGGGAGAAGTGGGTTTCGGCGCGCCGGCGGGCCAGGACGCCCGATGCCCGTCGGGCGGCGGGGTCGGAGACCCACCGGACAATCTGGTCGGCGAGCGTGCCGTGCCGGGTCATGTCCACGGTGACGCCAGCGTTGCCGAGGATCCAGCGGGTGACGTCCCAATCGTGCCCGACGACGGGCAGGCCGCAGGCCATGGCTTCGAGGAAGACGATGCCGAAGGGTTCGCGTGTGGGGGCGTGGGCAAAGAGGTCGGCGCCCTGATAGAGGCGGAGCAGGGCGGGGCGGGGGAGGTTGGGGAGGAGGGTAAGGCGACGTCCGAGGCTCCGGTCGGCCTGGGCGGCGAAGTGTTGGAGTTCGGTGGGATCAGCCTGTCCGGCGAGGACGAGGCGGGCGTCGAGGTCTTGGGGGAGTGCGGCGACTTCCGAGACGAGGTGATCGAGACGTTTGTTACCGCCGGGCGAGAAGTCACCGACACCGAGGATGACGGGGGCGTGGGGGGAACCGGGGGGAATGGTGCAGGGGACCTGTGCGCGGGCTTCGGCGGGATCGTCGGCAGGGCGGAAGGTGTTGGTATCGATGAGGTGGGGGATGACGAACCAACGGTTGGTGGGATATCCGGCTTCGCGGGCGAGGACATCGCGGTAGTACGGGGCGACCACCTGGATGAACGGGAGGCGACTGCACCAGTGGGGCCCGAGGAGCATGCCGTCCTTGAAGACGATGCGGAACGGGGCGGCAGGGGTGCGCCGGTGGAGTTGCAGGGCGAGGTCCGGGTCGCAGAGATGCACGATGTCCGGCCGGTGCCGGTGAAGGTGACGCCGGAGCGGGAGGAGGAAGGTGAGTTGTTCGAGAAGATAACGGTGGGACCAGGAGAGGCAGCGACGGAGGATGGGCAGATCGCGACGCAAGGTGGGGAGCCGATGGTAGGGGCCGGGGACGTTGGGCGGGGGACCGCCACCGAGCAGGGTGACCCTGGCGCCGGCCTGGAACAGGGCGGTGGCCACGTCGCGGGCCCAAGTTTCGTTCCCGCGTCGCACATGGCCAAGGCCGGAACAGGCGATGACGATGGAGGGAGGGTGGGGCATGGGGGAGCGGGGATGAGGGGCTGAGCAAGAGCAAGAGCAGGCGCAAGAGCAGGCGCAAGAGCAAGAGCAGGCGCAAGAGCAGGAGTCCGGAATCCTTGGCGAACGATAGTGCTTGAGGAGGGCTGAGGCTTTCTGGGGCCCTGAGGGTTCGTGCTTTGCTGCTGCCGGGAAGGTTCGTCGAAGTGCGGGCGGGTTGGGAGACACCATCGCGGGGACAACGGGTTCGGGAGGTCGAATGACCGACGGCAAATACTAGGACGGTCATAATATTGTTGATGGAATCAACAATAAAATGCCGGGCTATCTGTATTGAATTGATATCAACAAAAGTCTGCCTGACCTACTATTTTATTTTGGATCTCTGAGGAATTGGGGCAGGAGCAGGAATGAGTAGGAAGTCAGGCTCTGCGGGTGGGGGTGATGGGGGAAGGGGCAGGCGAAAGGGGCGGGTTGCGGAGGGGGCGGATGAGGTCCCAGAGGGGTGGGCCCCAGGCGAGGTGCCAGAGGGATTCGGCCATGCCGAGGTCGAAGTGGGATTCGAGGTGGCTTCGAGCTTCGGTTGGGGAACGGGGCGGGTGGGGCAGTCGTCGGTGGAGGCCGCGGAGGCGCAGGGATGCGGCGCGGCGGAGGTGGCGCAGGCGATGCCATGGGCGGTCGGGGAGCCAGTACAGTTCGAGAATCGGCCAGGCGCGACCGAAGTTGCGGTGGAGTCGTTCGAAGTAGGGGAGGGTCAGGCGTTCGGCAGGGATGAGGTGGGTGAGTTCGAGGGCCCGGTCGTACCAGAGTTCCCATCCGAGCAGGCGGAGGCGGTGACCGAGTTCGCTGTCGCCGCCGGAGGAGAGGTCGCGTCCGCGCCGGTCGGTGAGGAGGAACGGGGTTTGAGCCGCATGGAGGAAGGCGTCGCGCCGAATGACCAGGCCGGCGCCCAGGGGGGCGAGGACGCCTTCCAGGCGGCAGGCGGGTTCGGCGAGGTTGCGGAGGGCCAGGGCAAGACGGATTTGCGGATCGCACCAGTCGGGGGGCGGAATCTGGAATTTGCCGAGGCTGCGTCCGCTGGCGGCGCCGGCGCTGGGGGTGGCTTCGAAGAAGCGCAGGGCTTCGCCGGCGTAGTGGGGGTCGAGAAGATTGTCGTCATCGACGAAGATGAGAAGGTGTCCGCGGGATTCGCGGAGGGCGCGGAGGCGGGCCTGGGTGAGGCCGAGGGTTTCCTCGCGGATGAGGCGCGCAGGGAAGGGGAAGGAGTCGAGGTCGAGGCGTGCGGGGTCGAGGGGTTCGGGGGAGGCGTTGTCGATGACGACGAGTTCGAGGCCGCCGCGGGGGAGGGACTGACGGCGGAGGGCGTCGAGGCAGCGTTCCAGGATTTCCGGACGGGGCCGATGGGTGCAGAGGCAGAGGGAGATCACGGGCGGAGGAGGCGGGCGAGGGCAGTGCCGGGAGAGGTGGCTCGAAGGCGGAGGCGCACGACACGGTGGAGGATCCACCACACGTGTCGATCCGTGGGGTGGCGCCGGACGAGGGCGAGGGCATGGACCCAGGCGGTGCGGAAATGGCCGTGGGCGAGGGCGAGGGTGACCCACCATTCGCGGGCGTGGCGTTCGGTGCCGGAGAGCCACGCGGCCTGGGCCGGGGGGAGCGATTCCGGTATGTCGAGGCCGCGGCGGCGACGGGCTTCGCGCCAGATTTCGAGAACATCGCGCGCCTGCTGGTCGCGGCGCTGGATGGAGACGCTGCGGGCGTGCTGACGGAAATCGAGGAGGGTTTCGGGGAGGTTCGCAAGCCGGCCGGTTTCGGCGAGGCGCAGCCAGAGGTCGTAATCCTGGGACGTGAGGTAGCGGGGGTTGTAGCCGCCTACGCGGCGGAGGGAGTCCGTGCGCAGGGTGGCGGCGGGATGGATGATCCGGCCTGCCAGGCCCGTGAGGTGGGCGGCGTCGATTTCCTCGTGGGTCAGGGGAACCGGCAGGGGACCGATCGGACGGCCGGCATCGTCGATGAGGGTGACCTGACTGCCGACGGCAACGACGTCGGGATGGGCATCGAGCCAGGCGACCTGGCGGGCGAGGCGTTCGGGATGGGCGAGGTCATCGGCATCCATCCGGGCGCAGTAGGGGGCGCGGGCGAGTTCCAGGCCGCGGTTCAAGGCGACGGTGAGGCCGAGTTGAGGGAGCCGGGTGAGGCGGAGGCGGGGTTCGTTTCGGGCGCAGTCGGCGAGGATCGAGGGGGTGTCGTCGGTGGAACCGTCGTCGAGGACGATCAGTTCGAAGTTGGGGAGGGATTGGCGGAGGACACTGGCGAGGGCGGGACGGAGGGTTTGTGCGCCGTCGCGCACCGGCAGGACCACCGAAACGATGGGAGGATCTGGGTCCGGCATGGAATGGGCGTGCGGCAGGATGGATACGAAGGGAGCGATTTCGCGAGTCCGGGCGGAAGGTTCAGGCGGGAGGCGGCACGCTCGGCGTCGGGACGGCGAAATAGTCCGAAACTTCGTGCATATGCACGAAGTTTGCGTCGATTGGATGGCGTGTTGAGGGTGGGGTGGGGGAGTCTGGGTTAGGGATTGGGCGGGTGTGGGGAGAGTCGTTGCCGGATGCGGCGGGCGAGTCCGCGGCGGATGCGGCGGAGGAAGCGGCGGGCGTCGAGGAGGACGGCGAGGGGGGCTTCGAGGGCGCGATCGAGGGGAGGCACGGGGGGGCGGGGAGCATTGGCATGGCGATGCCAGCCCATGCTGAGGGTGCGGGAGAAGCGGAAGGGGACCTGGAGTTCGGGTTCGTCGGTGAGGACGCGGGCGAGGAGGGCGAGGGTATGGATGCGGAACCAGGTGGGGAACATGGCGGAGAGGTTGGGGGCGGCGCGGGTGGCGGGGATGCCCATGTGGGATTGGGGCGCGTCGCGCTGGTAGGGGAAGCCGCCGTCGGGGTTCTGCTGGTCGAGGATGTGCCGGAGGCAGCGACGGAGGGCGATGCGGATTTCGCGGTGCCGGTGGCGGGTGCGGGGATGCAGGCGGACGAGGATATCGACGGCATCGACGTCTTCGCAGGCACCGGCATTGCCCCAGGGGTGGAAGCCGCCGTCGGGATGCTGGAGATCGAGGACGGTGTCGATGAGGCCGGCGGGGTTGGGGAGGGGCCGGTTTTCGTGGTCATACACGAGGAGCTGGTGGTAGCCGCCATAGACGCCTTCGAGGGGGGAGCAGAGACCGTTGGTGCCCCAGAGATTGGTGGCGGGGTCGAGGTGCCGGTCGAGCCATTCGAACCAGAGGTCGAGGGCGATCCGGGCTTCGGGGACCGTTTCGACATCGCGGAGGTGGACGAGGAGCTGACCGACGAAGAGGAGGTTGTTGCCTTCGAACCATGCCTTGCGGAGATCGCGGGCTTCGAGCCAGTCGCGGAGATGATCGAGGTTGCAGAAGTTGCGCGCCGTGTGGAGGGGATGGCGAAGGGTGAGATTGAACTGCCGGGCGACGGGGAGGGTGGCGCAGGTGAGGTGGAGCAGGAGGTGTTGACGGTCGTGGAGGGCGCCGGGCGGGGGTGACCATTCGTGGAGTTCGGGGCCGATGAAGAGGCCGGAGTCCGGGTCCTGGCAGTCGAGGAGGAAGTTGCGGGTGGCGGGGGGGGGTGGGGCGTCGATGCCGAGATAGTGGAGGGCGAGGAGACCGTAGGCGGTGCCGTAGAGGGTGACGGGTCCGCCGGGGACGGAGCGGAAGGCGCCGGTGCCGGGATCCTCGAGGCTGCGGATGAAGCGGGCGGCCTGGTGGATGCGGGGTTCAGGCATGGGAACGGGGCCGGCAGCGGAGGTAGAGGACGGTGAGGTTGTCCACCTCGCGGGAGAGACGTTCCTCGATGGACCAGTCCGGTTGGAGGAGGGATTCGATTTCGGCGGGGGCGTATTCGTGGAGGTGGTGGGGGTTGCCGCTGTGGGCCGCGGTGCGGCAGTAGGGGGAGGAGAGGAGCAACTGGCCGTCCGGGCGGAGGACGCGGAGGGATTCCTCGAGGAACGCCTTTCCGACGGCGACGGGGACATGTTCGATGCCTTCGAGGCAGGCGACGAGGTCGAAGGTGGCGCGGGGGAAGTCGAGGTGGCGCATGTCTCCGACCCAGAACTGGGCATGGCGGCCGTAGCGTTGGTGGGCTTCGAGGATGGAATTCTGGTGGAGATCGACGCCGGTGATCGACCGGGCGCCGCGGATGCGGGAGGTGCCCCAGCCCATGCCGCAGGGGACATCGAGGACATCTTTGTCGAGGGCGTGGGAGGAGACCCAGCGGTAGCGCCAGAGGAAGGCGTCGAGGTAGGGGTTGGGCAGGCGGCGGAGCCAGGGGAGCCAGCCGCCGCGGCGGCGGAGGACCCAGCGCCGGCGGAAGGCGGGATCGTCGGGATGGGCGCGTTCAGCCATGGCGGGATCTGACGGCGAAGTGGCACGGGAGGAGGACGCGACCGGGGGAGGCGGGATTGCCGAGGACTTCGAGGCGGAGGTTGCGTTTCCAGTCGAAGACCTCGCGGGTGTGTCCATCGAGGAGGGCGACGAAGAAGTGCAGGTCGGTGGCATTGGCGGGGAGGGAGTCGAAGGCGACCTCGAGGGAACCGGAGGCGGGCAGGGGATCGAGGGGACCGCCGCGGTCGAGATTGGTGCCCTGGAAGAAGATGCCTTCGCGGTCACGGATCAGGACATCGAGAACGGCTCCGGTCACGGGCGGGGAGGGGCAATCGAAGTCGAGGCGGAGGGTGAGGGGTTGGCCGGAGCGGAGCCGTTCGACGGGCTGGCCGTGGGAATTGAGGAAATGGGCGGAGGTGAGGCGGACGCGGCCGGAGCCGTTGGGGGTGGAGAAATCGTTGCCGTCCCCGGGGGCGGGGGCGCGGGCGGCCATTTCGCGGTGATAGGCGTCGATGGCGAGGGAGGTGGGGCCGAGGCAGCCGACGCGGCCGTGGGACAGGTGGAGCACGCGATCACAGTAGCGCTGGATCTGGTGCATGTTGTGGGAGACGAGGATGAAGGCGGTGCCGGCGGCGCGGAAGGCACTGAGGGTGTTGAAGCATCGGGCCTGAAAGCCGACATCGCCGACAGCAAGGACTTCGTCGAGGAGGAGGATGTCGGGCCGGAAGGCGACGGCCACGGCGAAACCGAGGCGGACGTGCATTCCGGAACTGTAGGAGCGGACGGGGGCGTCGATGAACTCGCGGAGGTCGGCGTAGTCGATGATGTCGTCGAGGCGGGCTTCGATTTCGGTGCGGGACCGGCCGAGGATGGCACCGTTGACGTAGATGTTTTCGCGTCCGGAGAGGATGGGATTGAAGCCGGCGCCGAGGGCGATGAGGGCGCCGACCTGGCCGCGGAGGGCGAGCTGGCCGCGGTCGGGTTTGAGGAGGCCGTTGAGCATTTTGAGCAGCGTGGTTTTGCCGGCGCCGTTGTGGCCGATGAGGCCGAGGCATTCGCCGCGCTGGAGTTCGAAGGAGACGTCATTGACGGCCCAGAACTCGTCGGGGCGAAGCCGGTCATGGCTGCCGAGGGTGCCGAGGGCTTCGGAGGCGATGTCGCGGAGGCCGTACCAGAGGGAGCGACGGAGACCGCGGCAATACTTCTTCGAGACGTGCCGGGCGCGGATGACGAGGTCGGAATCGGGCATTGGGGGGTGGCGATGCGAAGGGGTGGGGGAGGGTCGGATCAGCCGCCCATCCGTTCGACGATCATGGGCATGGCGAGGCGGTAGGCGAACCATGCGGCGAGGAAGACGGCGAGGGCGGCGAGGGTGACCCATCCGAAGCCGGCGAGGAGTTGCGGGGGTTGGGCGGTGAGCCAGTCGCGGGTGGTGACGAGGACGGGACTGACGGGGTTCCAGGTGGCGAGCCAGCCGACCCAGCCTTCCGGGCGCGGCGGATAGACGACCGGGGTGAGGAGCATGCCGAAGGTAGCGACGATCGGGATGGCGCGACCGATGTCGGTGTAGAGGAGTCCGACCGGAGTGATGACGAGTCCGATGGCGGTGCCGAGGAGGAGGAGGCTGGCGATGCCGAGGGGGGCCCAGAGGAGGGAGGGGGCGAGGGGGACGTCTGCGAGGGCGAGGACAGGGATGAGGAGGAGCAGGCGGATGAGGAAGTTCCAGGCGGTTTCGGCCAGGCCGGCGAGGACGAGGGCTTCGCGGGGGAACTGGATGCGGGCGAGCATGCCGCGGGCGGCGGTGGTTTGTTTGAGGGGGGCGTTGAGGGCGTCGATGAAGGTCTGCCAGAGGAGGGTTCCGGCGAGGACGAAGGCGGGGTAGGGAACGGGGGTGTCGCCGACGGTGAGGATGTTTTCGCGGTTGAGGATCATCCAGGGGAGGGCGGCGAGGATGGGGGGGACGAAGGCCCAGACGTAGCCGAGCACGGACTGCCGGTACATGGCGCTGAGGTCGCGGACGAAGAGGCGCCAGGCGAGGCCTCGCGAGGCGGCGAGGTCGCGGAGCATGGCGGCGAGGAAGGGGCCGGGGCGGCGGACGGGGGAGTCCGGGGTGTAGATGACCCAGTCTGGGGTGGAGGGATGGGGCGGATTCATGGGCGGCGCGGGGCGAGCGAATGGGGATGCGTGGGGACGAGGGGCGGAGAGACTTCGTCCCGGTGACTTCGCGGGCGGGGTGGGAGCCGGGCATCCCGGACCGCGGCCGGACGCTTCGATTCGTCGGGGACGGCGGTGCGGCGTCAATCCCGGACTCGGGGACATTTTCGAGTTGGGGAACCTTGGCGCCCGGCGGCGGTGGCTGTCATAGTGGCGGCGCTCGGACGCGGAGCGTGGGAATTCGCAGGGTGCGGTTCCTGTTCCGGACCGCCGGGCGCATCATGGCTGCAAGTCCCGCGTCCGCATCGTCCGAGGGCCACCGTCGTTTGCCGCCGGACTGGCATCTGGCCCCATTCGACAAGCAACCCCGGACGCGGCTGGTGTTTGGCCGGGCGTCGGTGGCGCGGATAGGGGAGTTTGTGGGGGAGATGGGGGGGCGTCGGGTGCTGGTGGTGACGGATCCCGGGCTGGTGCGGGCGGGTCATCCGGCGCGCATATGCGATCTGCTGCGGCGGGCGGGGGCGGAGGTGGAGGTATTCGACCAGGTGCGGGAGAATCCGGACACGGTGTGTGTGGACGAGTGTCTGGCGGTCGCGAGGGTATTTCGGCCGGAGGTGCTGGTGGGATTGGGTGGGGGGAGCGCGATGGACACGGCGAAGGGCTGCAATTTTCTCCACACGAACGGGGGGCGGATGCAGGACTACTGGGGGGTGGGGAAGGCGCGGCGTCCGATGCTGCCGTTTGTGGCGATACCCACGACGGCGGGCACCGGGAGCGAGTGCCAGTCGGCGGCGTTGATTGCCGATGCGGACAGCCACATGAAGATGGCGTGTCTGGATCCGAAGGCGGCGGCGCGGATTGCGATTCTGGATCCGGAACTGACGGTATCGCAGCCGCGTGCGGTGACGGCGCACACGGGGATCGACGCGATTGCGCACGCGGTGGAGACGGCGGTGACGGCGCGGCGGAACGCGATTTCGCTGATGTATTCGCACGAGGCGTTCAAGCTGCTGGTGCCGAGCCTGCCGAAGGTGTTGCGGGCGCCGGACGATGTGGAAGCGCGGGGGCGGATGCTGTTGGGGGCGGCGCTGGCGGGGACGGCGATCGAGTTGAGCATGCTGGGGGCGGCGCATTCGGCGGCCAATCCATTGACGGCGCATTTTGGGGTGGTGCACGGGGTGGCGGTGGGACTGATGCTGCCGCATGTGGTGCGGTTCAACGCGGCGGATCCGGATGTGCGGCTGGCGTATGCGGAGCTGGCGTCGGCGCCGGAAATTGCGTGTGTGAGCGAGGGGATCGGGGAGGCGGTTGAGGCGTTGGTGCGGCGGTTGGAAGGGTTGCTGAACCTGGCGGAGACGCCGGGGTCGCTGGGGGCGGCGGGGGTGGATGGGGCGTTGATACCGAAGATGGCCGAGGAGGCGGCGCGACAGTGGACGGCGAACTTCAATCCGCGTCCGTTGGGACGCGAGGAATTCGCGGCGATGTACCGGGCGGCGGAGCAGCCGCGGGGCGGGGGGGAATTGGGAGAGGACGAGGAGGAGGGTCAGGGCCAGGGGAGGTGATGGCGGGTGACGGGCGGGGGGGAATCGGCGTTGGGGTGGAGGTTGATTTCGAGGTAGCCGCCGTCCTTGCGAAGCTGGATGCCGGCGGGGGAGGGGCAGAGCACGACGCGGAAGGGGGCCCAGTGGCGGGCGCGGCGGAGGGCGCCGCTGAGGCGTCGGGCGGTGTTGCCGAGGAAGGCGAGTTCGGGCATGCCGGCGAGGAGGCGGCTGGTGCGGAGGACCGCTTCGGAGTGGAGATGGCCGATGACGGTGCAGGCGAGCTGGGGAAGGCGCGCCTGGAACCAGGGTTCACGGGCGAGGAACGGGAGGGCGGTGGGATCGTGGCAGAAGAGGATGACACGGTGGCCCTGGGGGATGGCGTCCCAGAGGGCCTGGAGGGATTCGAGGTGCCGGGTGCGGAGCTGGTGCCAGGCGTCGCGTTCGTCGGGGAGCAGTTCGGGGAGGAAGGTGGGGAGGGCGAGGAGGCTGGAGGTGATGCCGACGAGGTGGAAGCGGCCGGCGGGTTGGGACCAGAGGGGTTGGAGTCCGAGGGGGCCGATGGCGCGGTGCCAACTGGCGAGGCGGGGTCCGCCGCAGCCGCCGAAGAGGCTCATTTTGCCGAGTTCATGGTCGCCGAGGGTGGCGTGGAAACGGTCCTGGAACGGGGCGCGGAGGCGGTCGAGGCATTCCCGGGCACTGTCGAAGGCGGCGTCATCGGCGACCCCGACGAAGGCGCTGTCACAGGAGTAGTCGCCATTGGCGACGACCCAGTCGGGGGAACCGGCCCGTTCGAGGAAGGCGTCGAGTTGGGCGTTGTGGGCGGTGGGATCGGCGAGCCAGAGGTGGCGTCGGTAGAAGGTGGCGATCCAGCGGAGGGGGAAGGGGCGGATGGCGCGCCGTTCCCAGCCGCGCCGCGCCTTCTCGGCGGCGCCGGCGTAGTGGATGTCGCTGACCACCAGGAGGCGCATGCCGGGGAACGGGGCGGGCGGGGCGACGGTCAGCCGCCGATGAGGAGGGAGGGTCGTTCGGCGTCCTGGCCGCTGCGGAAGCGGGGGAAGGCCTTGAGGGAGATGGAGAGGGAGACGGCAATTTCGTCATCGCCGCCAAGGTTATCGCGGAGGCGGAGGGTGAGGGCGGCGGTGAGGCTGCGGAGGTCGCGGTAGATCGTGTAGTACTGCTCTTCGAGGGAGCGATTGCGGATCTCGTAGTAGTGGGAGGTGCGGAATCCCCAGTTCTCGCTGAAGCGGAGGTAGAGGCGGGTACCGAGGAGATTGCCACCGACGCCGAGATCGGGGTCGTCGCGGGTGTAGCGATGGGTGAGGCCGAGGGACCAGTCGCTGCCGGGTTTGAAGATGACGGAGTGGTGGGATTCGCGGAGCAGGGCGTCGTTGGGATCGACGCGGATCTCGGAATTGACGGTGAGCCAGCGGCGCGGTTGGAAGTCGAGTTCGGAATAGACATCGCCGAGGTCGGCCTGACCGTCGCGGGGGTCGAGGCGCCAGTCGGTGAGGAGGGCCCAGTCGAGGAGATCCTCGACGCGGCCGTCGCGTTTGGTCTGGAGTTTATTGCGGAGGCCCCAGCGGATGACATTGCGGCTGTCGATGGAGTCGATGGCGTTGTAATCCGGGTAATGGATGGGGAGGGGGCGGAGGCTGGGGAGTTCGGTGTCGAACTGCGGGAGTTCGAGGGGGCGCGCGTTGGGTTTGGGGGTGAAGGCGTATTGGGCGGACGGTTCGAGGATGTGGCGGAGGCCCTCGACGTCCCAGAAACGACTGGAGGCGCCCTGCCAGAGGCGGTGGGCCTTGAAGGAGACCTCGGCGCCGAGGTGCACGACGGCGCGGGTGCGGGCCTCGAGATCCTCCCAGGCGTCGCCGTGGGTTTCGCCGTAGTAGGTGAGGCGTCCGCCGGCGCGAGGGGTCACATTGAGCCAGCCGAAGAAGGTCTTGGGGAGAAGCACCTGGTGAAGGGTGTCGCCGCGGAAGGCGGAGTAGTCGTCGTCGGGGTGGCCGGTGGCGAAGCGGCGTTGGAACCAGCCGGCGGAGGTTTCGCCCTCGTAGAAGAGACCGGAGCGGCCGAGTTCCTGGCGGTGGGCGGAGAGGCGGATGTCGGGGAGGCGTTCGACGGTTTCGAAGAAGTCATTGACCTGGACCCGGGTGAGGGCGTTGAGGGTGAAGTCCGGCCAGGCCTGCTGCACCTCGACGTGCGTGCCGGGCATGGGATTGGCGCGGAATTCGTCCTCGAAGAAGTCGCGGGTTACCCAGGGATCGGACTGGCGTCCGACGACGGCGGTGGCGGTGAGGTTTGGGCGGAGGGTGACCTGGTGTTGGAAACGGATGCGATCGCGCTGACGATCGATGAGTTCGCCGGTGATGGGGTCCTGGCCCGGGCGCTGATCGGCGATCCAGTAACCATGGAGGGCGCCGGTGCCGAGGGGTTCGAGGTCGTAACGGAGTTCGGGGCCGATGCCAAAACCGCGCCGGGAATACGAATCGAGATGGACCGCGCCGACGGCGTTGGTGCCGAGGTCAAACTCGTAGGCGGCCCGGAGATAGGCGCCATGCAGCCCGCGGTAGCCCGGGGTGAGCATCCAGCGAGCGGGGTGACGGTCGAGGCGTCGGGTGTAGTACGGAAACCAGAAGACCGGGGTGTCGCCGAGATACAACATGGCGTCGTGGGCGACGAGGCGCCGATCCTCGCGGAGCGTGATCGAACGGGCGCGAATCCGGTATCCTGGCGTGGCGAGGTCATCGGTGGTGACAAAGCCTCCATCGAGGCGGACCAAGCGGCCTTGTTCGACGGGTTCGAGGGTGACGGCACGCTCGCCGCCGACGAAGAGCGGGGGAATGCCGAGGCGGAAGGACTCCACCTCCATGGCCTCGGTGAAGAAGTTGTAGAGGAGCCGCTCGCCGTTCCAGATCTGGCCGCCCCGTTCGAGGGTGACGGCGCCTTCGGCCACGGCGTCGCCGGTCGTGCGGTCCAGTTGGATACGCAGGGCGGTGAGGATGGCATCCCGGTAAAGGACCTGAACGCCGTGGGCGGCGCTGGCGGTGCCGGTTTCGAGGTCGTACTCGACTAGGAACTGGTCGTTGAGGGAGCGGATCTCGATGCGGTCGCGATCCGGACCGGCGGGGTCGTGGAGATCGGCTGCGGCGGTGAGGCTTGCGAGGCCCAGGAGGGGGATCAGGGCAGGGAGGGCGCGCAGCCAGTTCATCGTTGCCCGGGAGCGAATCATTTCCCGACCGGGGTGCCAAGGGGGGAGATCGGGCCCGAATCGCCGCGTATGGATGGCTGACGCGACGAGATCCGTCCGGAAGGCGAGCCGGAGCGTGGAATTGGGAGGTTCAGTTCAGGGGTGCCCAAGTGGCCCAACCCTCATGATCCAGACTGGTTTGGAGGGATTCGTAGTGTCAACAAAAATATGACTGACTTACTATTATGTTAACAACTCATTGCCTGCCTTTCTATTTTATTTTGGTTTGGCTATTTGATTTGTGAATCCGCTCCAGCGGCCGGAGGCGATTTCCTTGGGGGTATTGGGCAGCAACGTGGCGTCAACAATGCAGTGCCTGACTACAGTCAACAATGATATGTCGGGCTTACTATCGTTTATCGTCAACAATAACTGCCTGCCTTTCTATCTTAATTTTGTGTGGGCCAAGAATTGGCTTGTGGTGGGCAAGAACGGTTGAGCCCGGGGGATGGGCGGGGGGCCTAGGTTCTCGCCCTCGCGAACGCGGGTTGGTTGGCTGGCCGACGGGTGAAGGGGTGTGGGGCGAGGCCAGGCTGGCACCGGGTTCGGGGCAGCTCATGCAACCGATAGGTTCCACTCCGACGCATCTGGCCGGCTTGCCGGCCGGGGTGGGATTGCTGCCTGGCCTGGCGGGTGTGGACGGGGTGGTGCCGGGGAGGGGCGACGGGGCGTCCGGGTCGCGGGCCTGCCGCCACTGCGGTGAGCCGTGTCCCCCGGAGGCGCATGAGCAGGATGGGTATGCGTTCTGTTGTCTGGGGTGCCGGACGGTTTACGTGTTGTTGCAGGAGCACGGCCTGGGGGATTTCTACCGGTTGAGCGAGCGGCCGGGGGTGCGGGTGACGGAGGTCGGGCGGCGGGATCGGTGGGCATTTCTGGATGACCCGGAGGTGCGGCGGCGGCTGGTGGATTTCGAGGATGGGCGGCAGGGGCGGGTGACCTTCCGGGTGCCGTCGATGCACTGCGTGGCGTGTGTGTGGCTGCTGGAGAATCTGTACCGGTTTCATGCCGGGATCGGTTCGGTGCGGGCCAACTTTCTGCGGCGCGAGGTTTCGGTGGTGTGGGAGCCCGGGCGGATCCGATTGAGCGAGGTGGCGGGGTTGCTGGAGCAGTTGGGGTACACGCCTGCGCTGACCCTCGAGGAGCTGGACCGGCCGGGCCCGGTGGCCAAGGGGGGCGGGCTGGGGTTGCGGATCGGGGTGGCGGGGTTTGCGTTCGGGAACGTGATGTTGTTCAGCCTGCCGCAGTATCTCGGGCTGGACAGCGCGAGCGGGGAGACCTTCCGGACGTGGTTTGGGGGATTGAGCCTGCTGCTGGCGCTGCCGGCGCTGCTCTACAGTGCGAGCGACTTCTGGCGGTCGGCCTGGGCGAGTGTGCGGCAGAGGGCGTTGACGCTGGACGTTCCGATTGCGGCCGGGCTGGCGGCGTTGTACGCGCAGAGTGCGGGGGAGATTCTCCTGGGGATCGGCGAGGGGTATCTGGATTCGCTCACCGGCCTCATCTTCTTTCTCCTGTGCGGGCGGGCTTTTCAGAACAAGACGCACGACCGCCTCGGATTCGATCGCGATTATCGCGGGTTCTTCCCCCTGTCGGCGGTGCGCCGGACGGAATCGGGGGAGGAGACGGTGGCGATTTCGGAGTTGCGGGTGGGCGACCGGCTGACGGTGCGGCACGGGGAGCTGGTGCCGGCGGATGCGCGGCTGACGGCGGGGGAGGGGTGGATCGACTACAGTTTTGTGACGGGCGAGGCGGAACCGGTGGGGAAGGGGGTTGGGGACCATCTATTTGCCGGGGGCCGTCAGGCGGGGGGAGCCATCGAGGTGGAGACGGTGAAGCCGGTGTCGCAGAGCTACCTCACGTCGTTGTGGAACGACGAGGCGTTTCGGAAGGTCCGGGAGCGGGGATTGCAGACGTTGACCAACCGGTACAGCCGGCGGTTCACGGTGGCGGTGGGAGCCATTGCGGTGGGATCGGCGTTGGGTTGGGTGATGGCCGGGGATGGCGTGCGGGGGCTGAAGGCGTTCACCTCGGTGCTGATCGTCGCGTGTCCCTGTGCCCTGGCCCTGGCGGCGCCGTTCACCCTGGGAACGGCCCATCGGGTGCTGGGGCGGCTCGGCGTGTTTCTGCGGAACGCCGAGGTCGCGGAGACCCTGGCCGAGATCGACACGGTGGCGCTGGACAAGACGGGAACCCTGACCGATGCGGAGGCGCCTGCGGTGCGGTTTGTCGGGCAGGCGTTGGGGGCGGAGGAGGCGGGATGGGCTGCGGCGTTGTGCCGGCAATCGGTGCATCCGCATGCGAGGAGCCTGGCGAGGAGTCTGGCCTCGGGGGAACCGGGGGAACCGGGGGTGCCGCCGGAAGTGGAAGGTTTTCGGGAAGTGGCCGGGCGGGGGATGGTGGGGCGGGTGGCGGGACGGGAGGTGGTGCTGGGTTCAGCGGCCTGGCTGCGGGAGCATGGAATGGCGGCGGACGGGGTGACTTCGGGGACGGGGGCGACGGTTCACTTCGGTCTTGGGGGGCGGCGGCGCGGGATGTGGGTGTTGGAGGAGCGGCTGCGACCGGAGGTGGACGAACTGCTGCGGGACCTTGGCGGGCGGTGTCATCTGGCGTTGCTGAGCGGGGATCACGGGCGCCAGCGGGACCGGTTTGCGACGTTGTTTGGGGACCGGGGGCGGCTGCACTTCGATCTGGGTCCTCACGACAAGCTGGCGTTCGTGCGGCGGCTGCAGGGGGAGGGGCACCGGGTGATGATGGTGGGGGACGGACTGAACGATGCCGGGGCGCTGCGACAGGGGGATGTTGGTGTGGCGGTGGTCGAGGGGGTGGGACGCTTTTCGCCGGCGAGCGACGTGATCCTCGAGGCGGGGAGGGTGCCCCGGCTGGGGCGGGTTCTGGCGTTTGCGCGGACGACGACGAACCTGGTGCGGGTGGGTTTCGGGATTTCGGCCGCCTACAACGTGGTGGGGGTGTCGATTGCGGCGGCGGGGATCCTTTCGCCGCTGATCTGCGCGGTGCTGATGCCGATCAGCTCGGTGAGTGTGGTGCTGTTTGCGGTGGGTGCGACGCACTGGGCGGCACGACGCGCCGGGCTGGGCGGATGGCGGGGATGACGCGAAAGGAGCCATGGAAGTCATCCTGCTTCTCATCCTGGCGAGCCTGATGCTGGCCCTGCTGTTCCTCGGAATTTTCATTTGGGCGACGCGGTCCGGTCAGTTCGAGGACACCACGACGCCCGCCCTGCGGATTCTGGCGGACGATCCCCGGCCGCGGACACCGGCTTCCAACACGGATTCCTCCAAATCGAACCCTTCATGAACGTCGAGACCTTCAAGTACGACAATCGGATTGTCCGGGCCTTCGCGATCGCCACGGTGGTGTGGGCGATCGTGGGGATGCTGGCCGGGCTGCTGGCGGCGATCCAGCTCTTCCATCCCGGGGCGAACCTGAACCTTCAGTACATCACCTTCGGGCGGTTGCGACCGCTGCACACGAACGCGGTGATTTTCGCGTTTGTGGGCAACGGGATGTTCATGGGGATCTACTATTCGCTGCAGCGACTGTGCAAGGCGCGGATGTACAGCGATCTGCTGAGCTGGCTGAACTTCTGGGGCTGGAACGCGATCATCGTGGCGGCGGCGGTGACGCTTCCGCTGGGGTACACGTCGAGCAAGGAGTACGCCGAACTGGAGTGGCCGATCGACGTGGCGATCGCGGTGGTGTGGGTGGCGTTCACGATCAATCTGCTGGGGACCATTGTGAAGCGGCGTGAGCGGCACATGTACGTGGCGATCTGGTTTTACATCGCGACGGCGCTGACGGTGGCGGTGCTGCACATCGGGAACTCGCTGGCGGTACCGGCGGGGTGGTTCAAGAGCTACTCAATCTATTCCGGCGTGCAGGACGCGCTGGTGCAGTGGTGGTACGCGCACAACGCGGTGGCCTTCTTTCTGACCACACCGTACCTCGGGCTGATGTATTACTTCCTGCCCAAGGCGGCGGGGAGGCCGGTCTTCTCGTACCGGCTGTCGATCATCCACTTCTGGGGACTGATCTTCATCTACATCTGGGCGGGGCCGCATCACCTGCTCTACACGGCGTTGCCGGACTGGGTGCAGTCGCTGGGGATGGTGTTTTCGCTGATGCTGATCGCGCCCTCGTGGGGGGGGATGCTGAACGGGCTGCTGACGTTGCGGGGGGCGTGGGACAAGGTGCGGCAGGATCCGATGCTGAAGTTCATGGTGGTGGCGGTGACGGCCTACGGGATGGCGACGCTGGAAGGTCCGGCATTGTCCATCAAGAGTGTCAATGCCCTCTCGCACTACACGGACTGGACCGTCGCCCATGTGCATACCGGGGCGCTGGGATGGAACGGCTTTCTGACCTTCAGCATGCTGTACTGGCTGTTTCCGAAGCTGTACCGGACCGGGCTTTACTCGGTGAAGCTGGCCAACTGGCACTTCTGGATCGCGGTGCTGGGGATGATGTTCTACGTGGTGCCGATGTACTGGAGCGGGGTGACGCAGGGGCTGATGTGGAAGCAGTTCACGGCGGACGGGTTCCTGCTGTATCCGAACTTCCTGGAGACCGTGCTGGCGGTGCTGCCGATGCACCGCATGCGGGCTGTGGGCGGCGCCATGTACATCGTCGGGGTCCTGCTGATGGCCTGGAATCTCTACCGGACGGCGAAGGCGGGGCGGTTTGTCGAGGAGGAGGAAGTGCAGGCCCCGGCGCTCGCTTCGAAGCCCGTCCACGCGGACAAGCGGTGGGGTCATCGGTGGCTTGAGGCCAAGCCCATGCTTTTCAGCGTCCTGACGATCCTGGCGATCCTGGTGGGCGGCCTGATCGAGATCGTCCCGATGTACCTGGTGAAGCACAACGTCCCGACCCTCGCTTCGGTCCGTCCCTACACTCCGTTGGAGGTGCTGGGCCGGGACATTTACATCCGGGAGGGCTGTGTGGGATGCCATTCGCAGATGGTCCGGCCGTTCCGTTCGGAGACCGAGCGGTACGGCGAGTACTCGAAGGCGGGGGAATTCATTTATGACCATCCGTTTCTGTGGGGTTCGAAGCGGAGCGGGCCGGATCTGCACCGGCTGGGCGGCAAGTATCCGCACGCCTGGCACTACAACCACATGGAGGATCCGACCTCGACGTCCCCGGGATCGGTCATGCCGGCGTACCCGTGGCTGTTGACACAAAAGATGGACGTGGCGTCGGTGCCGGCCCGGATTCGCGCGTTGCGCCGGGTGGGTGTGCCGTACGAGGAGGGGTACGAGGGGCGGGCCCGGGAGGACCTGGAAGCGCAGGCGGCGGAGATTGTGGCGGGGCTCCGGACGGGGATGATCGAAGCGGAACCCGACCGGGAGATCATCGCGCTGATCGCGTATCTCCAGCGATTGGGGACGGACATCAAGGCGCAACCCGAACTGTGAGGCATCATGATCCGGCAAGTCATGTCACACATGGGCGGGATCGAGCTGTACGGAATCGTCTCGTTCCTGGTGTTCTTCGTCTTTTTCCTCGGGATGCTGGTCTGGGTGGCGCGTCTGCGGCGTGGCCATCTGGAGGCGATGGGGCGCCTGCCTCTTGAGGATGCCACCCCCGGGGCGGGCACGCCCGACCGTCCCTCCGACCCCCATATCGAACACTCGCATGAATGACCCGAAATCGCACGAGCCTGAAGATCCGCTGCTGCTCGACCACGAGGCCGACGGCATTCGGGAACTGGACAACGATCTGCCGCGGTGGTGGGTCTGGCTCTTCTACATCACCATCGCCTTCTCGGTGGCGTACATGCTGTACTACCATGTGCTGGGGATCGGGGACCTTCAGGCCGCGGCGTACGCCCGGGAGATGGAACGCGGGGACGCCATCAAGGCGCAGGCCCTGGCGCGGTTCGAGGCCGAGGTTGGGTCGATGCAGCCGTTGAACGACCCGGAGGTGCTCCGGCGCGGACAGCAGACCTACGCGACGCTGTGTGCGCCGTGTCATCGGGACGATGGCGGGGGACTGGTGGGGCCGAACCTGACCGACGACTACTGGATTCACGGCGGGGAGTTTACGGACACCCTGCGGGTGATCTGGGACGGCGTGCCGGACAAGGGGATGGTGGCGTGGAAGGGTGTGTTGCAGCCGGCGGAGATCCACGCGGTGGCGAGCTACGCCTACACGCTGCGGGGCACCGATCCGCCGAACCCCAAGCCACGCGAGGACCAGGCCCCGGCGGACACCGGGGAGAGCGAGTGGGAATAAGCCGGCTCATCGCGGCCAACTCCGACGGTCATGTCCACTCCGACCCCCTCCGAACCCGGCACGTCGCGTGACGGCGGCGCCGATGCCCGCCGGTCCGGGGAATCCGGGGACGGGCGTGCCGGGGGGGGCAACGGGGTGTTGAAGGGGGTGGACTGGGGGGATTTCCGGGACCATCTGGCCACGGCGGACGAGCGGGGACGGCGGAAGTGGATTTATCCGCGGCAGCCGGCGGGTCGGTACACGCGGGCGCGGACGGTGTTGAGCGGGTTTCTGCTGGCGATCCTGTTTGCCGGGCCGTTCATCCGGATCCAGGGGAATCCCCTGTTGATGATGAACATCGTGGACCGGCGGTTTGTGATCCTGGGGCAGGTATTCTGGCCGCAGGACTTTGCGATCTTCGCGGTGGCGATGCTGTTGTTTCTGACGGGCATCGTGGTGTTCACGGCGGCGTTCGGGCGGTTGTGGTGCGGTTGGACCTGTCCGCAGACGGTGTTGATGGAGCTGGTGTTCCGGAAGATCGAGTACTGGATCGAGGGGGACGCGCATCATCAGCGGGCGCTGACGGCGGCGCCGTGGACGGTGGGGAAGTGGGTGAAGCGAGTGGGCAAGCACGCCATCTTCCTGGGGCTTTCGTTTGTCATTGGGAACACGCTGCTGGCGTACATCATTGGGAGCGACGAACTGATCCGGATCATCACCGATCCGCCCGGGGAGCATCTGACGGGCCTGACCTTCATGGTGCTGTTCACGCTGTTGTTCTACGGGATCTTTGCGCGCTTCCGGGAGCAGGCCTGCACGTTCATCTGTCCGTATGGGCGGCTGCAATCGACGCTGCTGGACGAGAACAGCATCGTGGTGGCGTACGATCATCGCCGGGGCGAACGCCGGGCCCCGCTGCGCCGCCGGGAGACGCAGGAGCAGCGACGGACGCAGGGACTCGGCGACTGCATCGAGTGCCGCCAGTGCGTGACGGTTTGTCCGACGGGGATCGACATCCGGGACGGCACGCAGATGGAGTGTGTTCACTGCACCGCCTGCATGGATGCGTGCGACGCGGTGATGGACCGGATCGGAAGGTCGCGCGGGTTGATCCGTTATGCGTCGTTGAACGGGATCGAGCGGGGCGAGCCGTTGCGGGTGACGCCGCGCCTGATCGGGTACGCAGTGCTGCTGCTGGGATTGATCGGCCTGTTTCTCTTTCTGTTGTTCACCCGCAGCGACGTGCAGACGACGCTGCTCCGCGCGCCGGGCGGGCTGTACCAGACGCTGCCGGACGGGCGGCTTTCGAACCTCTACATTTTGAAGCTGGTCAACAAGACGCACCGGGAGATGGCGGTGGAACTGCGGCTGGAAGGCATGGAGGGGGTGGTTCGGGTCATGGGTCCGCCCCTGGTGGTCCGGGGCGGGGAGCGGGTTGAGGCGTCCGTTCTGGTCGAACTGGAGCCGGCCGTGCTCCGTGGGGCGAACACCCCGGTACGCCTCGGGGTATGGGCCGAGGGCCGCCCCATCGAGACGGTGCGAACAGCGTTCATCGGTCCGCGAACCCCTTCCACTCAGAAGCCATGAAAGCGACTCCATCCTCCTCCTGGAACCCCTGGCCGTACGGCATTGTGGCGGTGCTGGTGTTGTTTTTTGGCGGGACGGTGGGGCTGGTGGTGCTTTCCGTGAAGCATCGGTCGGAGCTGGTGACCGCGGATTACTACGAGCGCGATCTGGTTTACCAGGAGCGGATGGACCGGTTGCGACGGACGGAGCCGTGGGCGGACCGGATCACGGTGGCCTACGCGCGGGAGACGAGGGAAGTGGAGGTGCGGGTGCCGCGTCCGCATGTGGAGGCCGGGGTGGCGGGGACGCTGGAGTTCTACCGTCCGTCGGAGGCCGGGCGCGATCATGGGGTCGTGCTGGAGCCGGACTCCGACGGCGTTCAGAGGCTCGATGGGGGGCGGTTGATGGCGGGCAAGTGGCGGGTGCGGATGGAGTGGAGCGCCGGGGGCGAGGGGTATTTTGCCGACCGCATTCTGGTGGTGCCGGGGGACGGGCCCTGACGGTGCCTGCCAGCCGGGAAAGGAGTGACGCATGCCATACGGAACGGCCCTGTTGCTGGGATTGTTGGGGGGACTGCACTGCGCGGGAATGTGCGGGCCGTTGATGCTGGTTCTGCCGGCGGTGGGCGGGACGCGGGCGCGTTTTTTTGCCGGGCGTGTGGTGTATCAGGCTGGCCGGGTGCTGACCTATGTTCTGATGGGGGTGGCGGCGGGTTGGATGGGGCGGACGCTGGCGCTGGTGGGGATTCAGCAGGGGGTGACCCTAGGGCTGGGGCTGCTGATGCTGGGCGGGTTGCTGGTGTCGCCGCGGCTGTTGGAACTGCCGTGGTTGATGGGGTGGGTGGGCGGGCTTCAGCGGCGGATGGGAAGTTTGTTGAGGCGGCGCACGGTGATTTCCCTGGGGAGCCTTGGCGCCCTGAATGGACTGCTTCCGTGCGGATTGGTGTACATCGCCTTCGCCGGGGCGACGACGATGTCGGGGGGATGGGAAGGGGCGGGGTATATGTTGATGTTCGGGTTGGGCACCGTGCCGACCATGCTGGGGATCAGTCTGAGCGGTCGGCTGGTGACGCCGGCGGTGAGGGCCCGGCTTCGGTGGGTGGTGCCGTGCAGCATCGGGGTGGTGGCGGGACTGCTGATTCTCCGGGGATTGTCCCTTGGGATTCCGTACCTGAGCCCGGATCTGTCGGGGGGTGTGGCCGTGTGCTGTCCGACGGGCGCGGGACCTGTCGATGCTGCTCACTGAGCGGGGCGAAGGAAGGGTGCCCGGGGCGGGGTGTGATCCTGGGTTCCGGTATGGAAAGGGTGCGGGTTGGTTTGGAGCGGGGACGGAGATCGGCCGATGGGCTGTGGGGAGGCGAGACCCTTGCGAAGGTGCATGAAACCGCCCACCGGGACTTGAACCTTCGGTCCCCCACTCTCAGGGTCTCGGGACCATGAACATTCGTTGGCTTACGGGCCTGGCAGCCTTGTTCGCGAGCGGGCTGATCGCATCCGCGCAAACGGATCGGATCGGTGTGTACCTGACCTGGCAGGGCGACCCGTCCCGGACCATGACGGTGAACTGGGTGAACCTGTACGAGCACACCACGGCCAACCTGGTGTATCGGCGTGTTGGCACCACGAATTGGATGGCTGCGGCCGGGACGCGCCATGTGGCGGAGCCGTCCGTTCTCCAGGTCCGCCGGGTCGCCCTTGCCGGACTCGCTCCGGACACCGCGTACGAGTTCGTCATCGCCAACGAGCCACCCGCCAACGACAACCACAACCTCCGGTTTCGCACCATGCCCGAGCGGTTGGATCGCCCGGTCCGATTCGTCACGGGGGGCGACATGATGCACAACCGGGAGATGGTGGATGCGATGAACCGCCGTGCCGGGAGCCTGGACCCGGACTTCGCCCTGCTGGGCGGCGACCTGGCCTACGCCGACGGGGTGAATGCCACCCGGTGGATCGACTGGTTCCAGTCATGGACCCGCCATGCGCGGGGGCGGGAGGGGCGGCTCATTCCGATGGTGCTGGCCATCGGCAATCATGAAGTGCGCGGCGGGTACGGCGGCCGGATTCCCGACGATGCCCCGTATTTCTACCGCTTCTTCGCGCTCCCGGAGCGGCGTTCCTACTACGCGCTCGACTTCGGCTCGTACCTTTCGCTGCTGGTTCTGGATTCGGGCCATACCCAGCCGATCGCGGGCGAGCAGGCCCTCTGGCTGGGAGAAGCGCTGGCGGCCCGGGAATCCCAGCGCTTTGTCTTTGCGTGCTACCACTGGCCCGCTTACGGAACGACCAAGGAACCGGCCGGACTGCTCCCCGCCTCGCATCCCCGTTCGATTTCCATCCGGACGAACTGGATCCCTCACTTCGAGCGGCACGGGCTGTCCGCGGTGTTCGAGAACGATCACCACAACTACAAGCGCAGCCATCGCCTCCGAGGTCACCAACGCGACGACGACAACGGGATCCTCTATCTGGGCGACGGGGCGTGGGGGGTTGGGACCCGGACCGTTCCCGACGACGCCTGGTACCTGGCGCACACGGAACCCCGCCGGCACCTCTTTCACGTCACCCTCCAACCGTGGGGCCAGGCGGACATCCAGGCCATGGACGCCGAAGGCCGCGTCTTCGATCGCGTTACCTTGGATACGCCCCGCACCCGGCCGGCGCCGCGCTGAAGGAAGCTCGTCCCTTTGGAAGTGTTGGAGTGCGGCGCTTTGCGCCGGTTTGGATCGGCGCGAGAAGTGACCTGGGGCAAGCGGTTGGCCATGAACCCGGACGACATCCCGCCCGAAACCCAAAGCGGTGCGGAGCACCGCACTCCAAATTGGCTGCAGGGGAGTGGAGCGGCAGGGTGAGGAGTCGCGGAGCTCGTCCCTTTGGAAGTGTTGGAGTGCGGCGCTTTGCGCCGCTTTGGATCGGCGCGAGAAGTGACCTGGGGTAGGCGGTTGGCCATGAACCCGGACGACATCCCGCCCGAAACCCAAAGCGGTGCGGAGCACCGCACTCCAAATTGGCCGCAGGGGAGTGGA